>CAXMQC010000166.1:0-1886 GCA_964195285.1 Akkermansiaceae bacterium | reverse complement strand
GGTCAGCCATGCTCCAGCCCTCGCCCAACACCAGCGCGGCGATCGCGCGGCCGCGCGAATTCACGGCATGGCCGCAAATCTCCAACCCCCAGTCGATCTGCGCCCGGTGGCGCAGCATTTTATAGAGAATTGACTGGATTGCCCTACGGTCGCCGCCCCCGGCATAGCGCCGCTTTCGGAACCAACCGGCGACCTGCGCGTCGGCCGGCCGCGTCCAGTCGGCCTCAAGGGTGTCAAGCAACTCGATCGCCGCTGCGGCGCGCGCGCCCGGTGTCATGGGGCACAGCCTCGCCGGTCAGCTCTCGGTGCGGTAATTGGGCGCCTCGCGGGTGACCGTGATGTCATGGACGTGGCTTTCACGCAAGCCCGCACCGGTGATCTTCACGAAGGTACAATTGCCGTGCATATCCGGTATGGTCGGGTTGCCGGTATAGCCCATCGCCGCCTTCAATCCGCCGACCAGCTGGTGAACAACCGTACCGGCGGGCCCTTTGTACGGCACGCGGCCTTCGACGCCTTCGGGCACCAGTTTCAGCGAATCGGCGACCTCCTGCTGGAAATAGCGGTCGGCCGAGCCGCGCGCCATCGCGCCGACCGAGCCCATGCCGCGATAGGCCTTGTAGGAGCGGCCCTGATAGAGAAATACTTCGCCCGGCGCTTCCTCGGTACCCGCCAACAGCGAGCCGATCATGGCGCAATCGGCGCCGGCGGCGATCGCCTTGGCCAAATCGCCGGAAAACTTGATCCCGCCGTCGGCGATGGCGGTGACGCCGTTCTTCCGGCATACCTCGACTGTATTCAAGATTGCCGTCAGCTGCGGCATGCCCACGCCGGCGACGATTCGGGTTGTGCAGATGGAACCCGGCCCGATGCCGATCTTGATGGCGTCGGCGCCGGCGTCGATCAGGGCCTGGGCGCCTTCCCTGGTTGCGATGTTGCCGGCGATGATCTGGGTCCGGTTACTCAGTTTCTTGACCTGGCCGACCGCCTGGAGAACACCTTTGCTGTGGCCATGGGCGGTGTCGACCACCACAACATCGACGCCAGCATCGATCAAGGCTTCGGCCCGCGCCAGCCCGTCGGCCCCGACGCCGGTCGCCGCGGCGGCGCGCAGGCGACCCTGCTCGTCCTTACAGGCATTGGGAAATTTCTCGGATTTCTCCATATCCTTGACCGTAATCAGGCCGACGCACTGCCGGTCATTGTCGACCACCAGCAATTTTTCGATCCGGTGCTTGTGCAGCAGGTGGCGCGCCTCGTCGCTGCCGACGCCTTCCTTCACCGTCACCAAACCGCGCTTGGTCATTAACTCCTTGACCGGTTGATTGGGATTATCGGCAAATCGAACGTCGCGGTTGGTCAGGATACCGACCAGCCGGTTGCTGCGTTTGGTCACGACGGGTATTCCCGAAATGCCGTGAGCGGTCATCAGTTGCAACGCGTCGGCGAGGCTCTGGTCCGGATTGATGGTTATCGGGTTCACGACCATGCCCGATTCGTAGCGCTTGACGCGGCGAACCTCCTCGGCCTGGCGCTCGAAATCCATGTTTTTGTGGATCACGCCAATACCGCCGGCCTGGGCCATGGCGATCGCCATATTGCATTCCGTCACCGTATCCATGGCGGAGGATATCAGCGGTATGCCCAGCTCTATGCTGTTTGTCAGCTTGGTGCGGGTATCGGCCTGGCCTGGCAGCACCGCGGACGCGGCAGGTTGCAGCAGAACATCGTCGAATGTGAGACCTTCAATCAGCTCCATATAAATCACCCCCGTTGAAAGTCGCCGCATCATACACAGGATTCGTGCCCTGCCAAGGCCTCGCTGTGCTTGACCGGCTTTCAGACTCGGATTGATCTGCACCACTGGAATGTGTTTTACTGAAAGT
>CAXMQC010000165.1:0-3868 GCA_964195285.1 Akkermansiaceae bacterium | reverse complement strand
GATCGCCAGGACCCGGCCATATTCCTCCTCGGTCAGCCCATGCTCGGCGACGACTTCCGGTGTGATCGCGGTATTTGCGCCGGTCACGTATCTTCTCCCTCAAGCCGCCAGGGTTTGGATCAGCGCGTCAAACAGGGGCCGTCCATCGGTGCCGCCAAGAGTGGCATCGGCGAGCCTTTCCGGATGGGGCATCATGCCCAGCACGGTACGGCTTTCATTCAGGATCCCGGCGATATTGCGCGCCGATCCGTTGGGATTGGCATCGTCGTCGACCGAACCGTCGGAATCGCAGTAACGAAAAGCGACCCGACCCTCCGCTTCCAGCGCATCCAGGGTCGCTCCGTCGGCGACGTAATTGCCATCGTGATGGGCGATGGGCACGCGGATTACCTGACCCGCCCGATAATGGCTGGTAAAGCAGGTATCGATGGCATCGACCCGCAGCCAGACATCCCGGCAGATGAATTTCAGGCCCGCATTGCGCATAAGGGCGCCGGGCAGCAGCCCGCTTTCGCACAAAATCTGGAAACCGTTGCAAATGCCGAGCACCGGAACACCGGAATTGGCGCGGACGACGGTTTCGACCATGGCCGGCGAATTGGCCGCCATGGACCCCGCACGCAGATAATCGCCATAGGAAAACCCGCCGGGGACAACGATAAGGTCCACACGTGGAAATTCGGCCTCCCGGTGCCAGACCATCAACGGGTCAGCTCCGGCGCTGGCGGCCAGCGCCACCTTGACGTCGCGATCGCAGTTGGATCCGGGAAAGACGATGACGGCGGACTTCATGCGTCCAAATCTATCCGATAATCCTCGATAACGGTATTGGCGAGCAGCGTGCGGCACATGGAATCGACGGTATCGCGCGCCCGTGCCTCATCGGTCTCGGCAATGTCCAGTTCGATGAATTTGCCCTGTCGGACGTCATTGATGCCATCGAACCCAAGCGAGCCGAGCGCGTTCGAAATCGCTTTTCCCTGTGGGTCGAGAACGCCGTCCTTTAGTGTAATGTGTACGCGGATTTTCACCGGTGCGGCCCTATTGAATAAGTGTCGGGGCCTTCAGATCCCTGGCGTCGCCTTCCGGCAAAATACCGAGCCGGCGCGCGACTTCCTGATAGGCCTCTTCTACGCCACCCATATTGCGCATGAATCGGTCTCTGTCCATGATCTCGTTGGTCGTGACGTCCCACAGGCGGCAATTATCCGGACTGATTTCGTCCGCCAGCACCACGCGGACCTGATCGTCCTCCCAAAGCCTGCCGTATTCGATCGAAAAATCGATCAGCCGAATTCCGACCGCATAGAATAGGCCGGATAGGAAATCATTGACCCGCAATGACATGTGGATGATCTCGTCGAGTTCCTGCGGCGTCGCCCACCCGAACGCCGTGACATGTTCCTCGGAGACCAGCGGATTACCCAACTCGTCCGATTTGTAATAATACTCGACGATCGAGCGCGGCAGCGGCGTCCCCTCGGGAATGGAAAACCGGCCGGCGAGTTCTCCGGCGGCGACGTTGTTCACCGAAATACTGAGGGGAATTATTTCCACTTCCCGGACCAGCTGTTCGCGCATATTGAGGCGGCGGACCAGATGGGTTGGAATACCGATATCGGCCAGCCGGATCATCAGATATTCCGAAATCCGGTTGTTCAGGACGCCTTTGCCCGTGATGGTTCCCTTGCGGTCGAAGGCGTAGGCGTCATCCTTGAAATACTGGACAATCGTGCCGGGTTCGGGGCCCTCGTAGAGTACCTTAGCCTTGCCTTCGTATATTCTTTTGCGGCGCGCCATGGACTGTAAACCAGACTATTACGATGTTAACGGCGCCGGCCATTAGCACGGCTTCGAGGCTCGGCTGGGGCTCTATGCACGATATACCAACAATGTTCCCACGTAACAATGGCGGAACCATTAAATCGGCCTATATTTGCATGGTGGTAAAGGCCGGGTTTTTACTGCTAACGGTAGAAAACCGCCAAATTTTGCGGGAATTCGTGACCGATTGGGTCTCCAGCGCGATGAGGCTGCTCGACAGGGTTCCAAAGCCACTGTCCGACGTCACGCGCATGGCATCGGATGGTCCCGAACCGGCTTCGAATGTCTGCGACAGTACCAATTCCTCCCAGGTTCTCCAGTCGGCGTCCTCGGGATCCGGTGCGGTGGCAGCCTGAAACTGGGGCAGATAATAGCGGGTTCTGATGGATTCCGGGGCATTCAGGTCCCATGCCGTCAGCATGGAGATACCTTCCGGAATTTCCTTGAGTTCGACCCGATCGGAACCCGGACCCAGGCTGCGCAGCCAATAGGCGTCGCGGTTGTCGGCGATGAACAAATTGAAGCTGCGCCAGGCTCCCGGTGACAGCTCGGCCAGCGCCTGGGCGGCATCCACCGCGTCGGCATGGTCGAGCGCCTCCAGAACGAGTTCGCCACGGGACCTCAATTTCGGGTCTGGCCCCAGCGAATCCTTCCGGTTCAGCACGCCGGCGACGACACCGGTATCATTGATGCCAAGCCAGGAGCCGCCGGCAAGCTCGTCCATCCCGGCGACAATATCCGGCCGGTCCGGCCAATGCCGGCCTGGCGGACGCCACGGGCGCCCTTCCATCTCATCCCGGTTGGCGGCAAGGATAAGCGGCCAATGATGGTCGGGTCGGCGCAGGAAAACGACAGTACACATGAGGGCGGCGATATGACCGGATCGTGGCGCCCCTGTAAAGCCCCACCCCGTAGAACTGTCGAAAAGCCGCCCTCATGACGGGGTGAGCGGAATTTGATATGGTGGGTTGCGCGCCGGCCACCAACGCTTACATTAAAAGGTAACATCCTGCGTTGGGATATGTATTCATTCAGGCGGCCCCGCGGGGCCACAGAACCGGAGACAAAGAGTATGAGCAACGGCGGTTTTGATGACCGGGGAAAAGGTTTCGAGGCGAAGTTTCAGCACGATCAGGAAACGCAATTCAAGATTACCGCGCGGCGTAACAAACTTCTGGGTCTTTGGGCCGCGGAACAGATGGGGCTCGGCGGGGCGGATGCCGAAGCCTACGCCAAGGAAGTCGTCATCGCCGATTTCGAGGAAGCCGGTGATGATGATGTGCTCCGCAAGGTTTTGGGCGATCTGACCGATAAGGGTGTCGGCCTGGATGACAAAGCCGTCCGCAAGGAAATGGATGCCCTGATGGCCACCGCCAGCGAGCAGATCATCTCGGAGTCGTGACCCTCCGGTAACAATTACATCTTTATCGGGAAAGAGTGAGAATGGCGGCCTTTGGGGTCGCCGTTTTCCGTTTGGGATCACTATTTGGTGACGTGCGACGGATTAACCGCTCCTGCTGCGTGAAAGTCACTGAAAAGTAACGATTTTGGCGGAATTTCTTACCCCAATCTAGCTGGTATCAAGTCATTGAATTTCGAAAGTTTACGCACATATAGCGGTTGAAGGAGACGCGCAATGAGTAAATTTTATGCCTCCATGGCATTACTGGTGCTGCTGGCCGTTGGCCGCGGTGCGGGGGCCGCGGAGGCCATTGGCTGGATCACGCATCTGGATCATGAATCCGATCGGTTCATACTGGATGATGGCCGGATTTTCGACGTATCGGAGGATATCAGTTTTGCATCCCTAAGAGACGGGGTGAGGGTCCGGATCAGCTATGATACGTTCGGCGGCGCTAGAGTCGCCAACGACATAGCACTGGCGCCCCAATCGCCGCAGAGGGCCGAAATCCCGCAGCCCGGAAAGTCGCTCCCGACCTGCGTCGGAGACCAGAAGGACCATGTGACAAAGCATGTGACCCCTCCGCCCAACTCTGTTTGTTAAAACGGCGGCCTGGGGCGCCCAAGCGCGCTATTCGATTTT
>CAXMQC010000164.1:0-5315 GCA_964195285.1 Akkermansiaceae bacterium | reverse complement strand
GGTGTTCTCTGTGGTTTCGATATAGGGCGGCACCAGGCTTCTTTTGTCTGCTTTTGGCTACAAGCGGACGTGGACAGCCATGCCCAATAGAGTCCGCGTTCAGGGCGTAAGCAGACATCAAGGGTGCCGCACCCGGGTCTCGCGCCATCTGAACCCGCGGGAGATTCAACGGTGGGCGTTGGGGCATTCGGGCATTGGGGCATTCTGGTTCCCTGATTGGGGAGTTCCGCGGACAGAATTTCCCTTCTCCGCGCCAGACCGGCGGCTAATCCGCCGGACCCGCCTCGTCCAGCGCCCGGTTCAAAGCCTCGAACGGCAGCAGCACGCAGTAGTGACGGCTCTTGTGGGCCGTGACCGGCTGGAAGATCGACAGCTCGCGCCAGCCATCGGCCGGAATGGCCACGCCGTCTTTCACCAGCGCCGTGATCGCCTGCCGCATGGCGGCGATTTCGGCGCGCGTGGCGCCGGGCGCGCGTTCGCCGATCACCGACGCCGCGGCCTCGCACAACAGGCAGCCGCGCACCTTGTGGGCCAGCGCCGCCAGGCGGTCGCCCGACAGGCGGATTTCCAGGGTAACGCGATCGCCGCAGATCGGGTTGTTGACGGTGACCCGGCACGCCGGCTCGTCCAGTGTCCCGGCGCCGTTGGCTTCGCGCGCCTTGCCGAGGATCGCCTTCTGGTAGAGGTCGTCGTTCATGCCGCCTCGCGTCACTTGATGCCGGCCAGCGCTTCCGGCGTATCGATATCCAGCAACACGCCGCGGTCGTCCATCTCGACCTCGCAGACCAGGTCGGGCGCCTCGCCGATCAGATGGCGCGCGCCGACGTCGCCGGATACCGCTTCCATTTCCTCGAAAAAGCGGCGCGCGAACAACACCGGATTGCCGCGCTTGCCGTTGAAGGTCGGCACGCAGATCGCGCGGCCCTCGACCGGGTTGAAGGCGGCGATCAGCCTGTCGATCTGGCCCGCCGATACGCGCGGCATGTCGCCCAGGCAGATGATCGCGCCGTCGACGCCGCGCGGCAGGGCGCGCAGGCCCTGTTTCAGGGAGGCGCTGATGCCCTCTGCATGGTCGGGATTGTCGACGACCATGATCTCGTGGCCGGCCAGAGCCGCGCGCACGTCGGCGGCCTGATGGCCGACCACGGCGAGCATCGGGCGGGCCTGGGAGGCCTGCACCGCGTCGGCGACATGGGCCACCATCGCCTTGCCCTCGACATCGGCCAGCAGCTTGTTGGACGGACCCATGCGGCGCGACTGGCCGGCGGCCAGGATGATGGCGGCGATGCGGGGCCGGGCCGGCGCCTGCACTTGGGTCGGCGCGCAGGCCTCGGCGCGGGGCAGGGGGCGGGTGGATATTTCGGTTAGCAGGCCGCCCGCGCCCATATCCATGACGTCATTGCCCGAGACCGAAAGCCCCGCGGCCAGCCGCTGCAGTACCCAGTCGAAGCCGTTGGTCTTGGGTGACCGGGCGCAGCCCGGCAGGCCGAGCACGGGTACGTCGCCGCAGCGGCCGATCAGCATCAGATTGCCCGGATCGACCGGCATGCCGAAATGGTCGATGACCCCGTCCGCCGCCTCGATCGCGGCCGGGATCACGTCGCGCCGGTCGGTGATCGCCGAGGCGCCGGAGACCAGGATCATGTCGCAGCCCTGGTCGCGCCAATGGCGGATACAGGCCGCAACTTCGTCGGTCTGGTGGGGACAACGCCTCTCGCCCGCCAGGCTGCCGGCCACCGCCTCGATGCGATGGCGCATCACGCCGACGGTCTTGGTCAAGACCTTCTCGCGGGTGCCCGACAGCAGGGTCTGGATCAGCCCGACCTTGCCGGCCGCAAAGGGGGCGATCCTGAAGGCTTTATCGATCTGCTCGACGCAGGCCGCCACGATGGCGCCGGGAACCGCGAACGGGATGATCTTGACAGTCGCCACCATCTGGCGGACCTCGACCGGCGCATGGGGCGGCAGGGTGGCCACGGTAATCGCTTCGTCGATATTGTTGAGCCGGTCGAGCGCGGCGCGGTCGTAGAGCGCCAGGCCGCGGCTCTCGGCGAACAGATTGACCCGGCCGGTAAAGGCCGCCGACGCGCTCAGGTTGGCGCCGGTCAGCGCCCGGGCAATTTGCGTCGCCGCCTCATCCTCGCCGATATCACCCCGTTCAAGCCGCGCGGCGACGACGGTCTCGATGCCGGCCTCGCCGAGTTTCGCCAGATCGTCGTCGGACAGCACGCGGCCTTTCTTGAAGGTGGCGCCATCCAGGGATACGCCATGCGCCAGAATCGCGCCCTGCGCCTCGTCGAGCCGAATTTCGCCGAATTTCATGGCGCCGGCCTGGTCGGTTTCTGGTGCAGCGTCTCGGTCATCTGGCCGAGAATGGAGAGCGCGATCTCGGCCGGCGAAATGGCGCCGATATCGATGCCGACCGGCGCGTGGATGCGCTCGATGGCCGCCTTCTGTATTCCGGCGGCGGTCAGCCGCTCGACCCGTTTGGCGTGGGTCTTGCGGCTGCCCAGCGCGCCGATATAGAACGGGTCCTTGGCCAGGGCTACGATCAGGGCCGGGTCGTCCAGCTTGGGATCGTGGGTCAGGGTGACGATGGCGGTGCGCGTGTCGATATCGAGCGCTTCCAGCGCGTCGTCCGGCCACTCGGTGTTCAGCGTGACCTTGGGAAACCGCGCCTGGGTGGCAAACGCCCCGCGCGGGTCGACGACGATGACCTCATAGCCGGCCAGGGCGGCCATCGGCGCGAAGACCTGGCCGATATGGACCGCGCCGACGACGATCAGGCGGCGCGGCGGGTTGAAGACCTGCACGAAATAGCGGATGTCGTTCAAGTCGGCGGTCATGCCCTTGTCGGCCGCCAGGGCATCCTCGACGAAGCGCCGCAGGGCCGGGCCGAGCTCGATATCACCGGTCGGCTGGCCATCGACGACCAGCGTCTGGGCGCCGCTATCGAGGGCCGTGACCAGGACGGTGCCGGCCTTGTCCGCGCGCGCCTTCAGCAACGCCTGCAGCGTTGCCGTTTTCATTCCAGCCGCTCGACGAAGACATGGACGATGCCGCCGCAGGCCAGCCCGACATCCCAGGCCTGTTCGTTGCTGACGTCGAATTCCAGCAGCCGCGGTTTGCCGTCCTGCATGGCCTCCAGGGCCTCGCGGATCACCGCGCCCTCGATGCAGCCGCCCGAAACCGAGCCCACCATCGCGCCGCCATCCTCCACCGCCAGCTGGCTGCCGACCGGGCGCGGCGACGATCCCCATGTTCTCACCACCGTGGCCAGCGCCACGCCGCGCTTGTCGCCAAGCCAGGCGGCGGCCTGTCGCAATACATCATCGTCCGGTTCGTCGGGCCGTGTCTCGTTCATGCCGCCATCTCCCGCCACTTCGTCATGCTCGCCATGCGCCGCTCGCTCGGCTGACCCAGTATCTCGGTCAGGGTTTTCATGCTGTCCAGGTTATGGATCGGGCGGAACCCGTCCACATGCGGCATGATAGCCCGCACCCCCAGTGATCTGGGTTCGAAGGCGTCATAACGCAACAGGGGATTAAGCCAGATCAGCTGCCGGCAGGATTTGTGCAGCCGCTGCATCTCAATGCCCAGACCCTGTCCCGCATCCCGGTCGAGCCCGTCCGTGACCAGCAAAACAACGGCGCCCTGGCCCAGAACCCGACGCGACCAATCGCGGTTGAACTCATGCAGGCACTGGCCGATCCGGGTGCCACCGGCCCAATCCTGCACGGCGCCGGAAATCCTGTCCAGTGCCAGATCGACGTCCCGATAGCGCAGATAACGGGTAATGTTGGTCAATCGCGTGCCGAACAGGAAGGTATGGACGCGGTCGCGGTCGTTGGTGATCGCATGCATGAAATGAAGGAACATGCGGGAATACAAGTCCATCGAACCCGAAATATCGCACAGTATGACCAGTGGCGGATGGCGTCGCTGGCGCCGGCGCTTGCGCAAGGGGATGATGTCGCCGCCGGTGCGCATCGCGGCGCGCAGGCTGGCCCGCATGTCGGCGCGCGTGCCGGCCGGGTCGGGCTGCCAGCGGCGGGTCGGAACCATCATGAAAGGCAGCTGCATGCGGGCGATGCTCTGGCGCGCTTCGTGCATTTCGGCGGCCGACATTTTTTCAAAATCCTTGCCGCGCGAGACCTCGCGGCGGCTCCAGGTCAAGCTGGCGTCGAATTCGGTTTTTTCCTCGTCTCTGCCGCGCGAATTGCCCGCCATCGCCTCGGCGACGCGGCGTGAGATTTCGTCTTTGGCGGCCCGGGTATTCTCCGCTGGCAGTGGAATTGTCAATCCCGCCATACCCTCCAGAAGTTTCGGGTTGCACCAGAATATATGGAACGCCTGATCGAACAATTCTTGCTGGTCGCGGCGGTTTACCAAGACCGCATGCAGCGCCCAGTAGAAATCTTCCCGGTTCGCCAGGCCGACGGCTTCGACGGCGCCAAGCGCTTCGAGAATCCTGCCAGGACCGATCGGCAGACCCGCCTTTCGCAGCACCCGCGCGAATCGCATGATGTTGTCTCCGATCCGGCCCTGATCGGCGTCCCGGGTCATCAGGCGGCCCCCGCCAGTTCGGTCTTGACCCGGTCCAGGATGCGGTTCGCCTCGCTGCCCTGTATGCGGGCGATGTCGTCCTGGTATTTCAGCAGGACGCCCAGCGTATCGTCGATGGCCTCGGGTTCAAGATCGGTCTGGTCGAGCTGCACCAGGGCCTCGGCCCAATCGATGGTCTCGGCGACGCCGGGCAGTTTAAACAGATCCATCTCTCGCAACGCCTGCACGAAACCGACGATTTCGGCCGACAGCCTGGCGCTGGCTCCCGGCGCCCTGACGCGCAGGATTTCCAGTTCGCGTTCCGCGTTCGGGTAATCGAGCCAGTAATAAAAACAACGCCGTTTCAGCGCGTCGTGAATTTCGCGCGTACGGTTTGAGGTGATGACTACGATGGGCCGCTCCACCGCCTTGATGGCGCCGATCTCGGGCACGGTGATCTGGAAGTCCGACAACACTTCCAGCAGGTATGCTTCGAAGGGCTCATCGGTGCGGTCCAGCTCGTCGATCAACAGGACCGGCGGGCCACCCACGCCCGGCTCCAGCGCCTGCAGCAAGGGCCGCTTGATCAGGAAGCGTTCCGAAAATATATCCTCGGTCAAGCTGCCCCTGTCACGGTCGCCGGCGGCTTCGGCCAGCCGGATTTCGATCATTTGGCGCGGGTAGTCCCACTCATAGACCGCCGACGAAATATCCAGGCCTTCGTAACATTGCAGCCGCAGCAGCTCACGGCCCATCACGGCGGATAGTAC
>CAXMQC010000163.1:0-8812 GCA_964195285.1 Akkermansiaceae bacterium | reverse complement strand
ACTCAGCCAGGGCCAGCGCTGAAAAAGGCGTCGCGCTGGCGGGCTTGACCACCATCGGGCAACCGGCGGCCAACGCCGGGCCGGCCTTGCGGGTAATCATCGCCGCCGGGAAGTTCCATGGCGTGATCGCCGCGCAAACACCGATCGGTTCCTTGATCACGACGATGCGGCGGTCGGCCATGTGGGGCGGGATGACTTCGCCATAGGCGCGCCGGCCTTCCTCGGCGAACCATTCCAGGAACGAGGCCGCATAGGCGACCTCGCCCTTCGCCTCGGGCAGCGGTTTGCCCTGCTCAGACGTCATCAGCAGTCCCAGGTCGTCCTGGTTTTCCAGCATCAGGGTAAACCAGCGGCGGATGATGTCGGCGCGTTCCTTGGCGGTTTTGGCGCGCCATGCGGGCCAGGCCGCATTTGCGGCTTCGATCGCGCGGCGGGTTTCGTTGGCGCCCATTTTAGGCACCGTGCCCAGAATCTCGTCGCTCGCCGGGTTATTGACGTTTATGGTATCGCCGCTGTCGGCATCGGCCCAGGCGCCGTCGATATAGCATTGCTGCCGGAATAGGCTCTTGTCTTTGAGCTGCATGTCAGCCATCTCCCGAAAAACATAAGGTTGAAGAAAAGCAAAATCGGCTTGCGGCGTACCGCACCGCTCGCGCATGCTGTTAGCAGATTGAAGCCGAGGCCGCCACCCCTTGCCAGACCGCGCCGTCCTATTAAAATGGCGCCTCTCAATTACGAGTGACAAAAACGAAGAACGATATGACCATGAAATTTATTCAGGCGCTAATGACGATGACGCTGGTCGTCGCGTTGGCAGGTTGCGAAAGCAAGACAGACGGAAACACAGGTAAGGCACAGACAGACGCGGGCGCCGCGACAACGGCCGAAGCACCAGCATCGGACGACCCTGCAGCAGAGTCTGCGAAAAGCACGCCAACGGATATTTACGCCCCCGGCGGGCTGGATGGCGCCACCGTATCGGTAAAACCGCTCGGCAAGGCGCTGATCAGTGTCGTCAACGGCTACCCCGTCCGAATAAATGAGGATGCTTCCCCGGACGAATTCCGCCAGGCCAGGCTGAAGCCGGGCGACTATGTCCTGCGCGTCGGAAACATCGACGCACCGCAGGTCCTGAATTTGAGCTTCAGCGGCAAGGCCGGTGATTACTTCGCATTGGAGCTGACCTATGCTGCCGATGGCGACCTGTTCTGGACGCCGGTTATCGTCAGCGGCACGCCGAACGGGCCGATCGTCGCCGACAAGGATGGATTGCTGGTCGGCAAATCCCAGGCTGAGGCGGTAGGTCTGCTCGCCGCGGCGTCGAAAGAACCGACTCTGGCCAATAATGCGGAGGCCGAGGCGGCAGCTAAACGAAAAAAGGCGGAACAGGAAGCGCAACGGAAAAACGCGGAACAGGCAGCCAGAGCCGAGACCAAGGCCCTCTTCGATAAAGGTGTGAAAGCCTACGAGGAAAAACGGATGGAGGACGCGCTGCAGGCGATGGACGAGACGCTGACGATTGCGCCAAACTTCGATTCGGCATTGGTGGTGCGTGGCGCGGCGCTGGGCCGCCTGAAACAGCCAGAACCCGCCCTCGAATCGTTGGACAAGGCGATCCGGATCGGGCGCAACAACAGGGGCGTCGACAATGAATGGCTGCACTGGCCCTGGCTGGAAAAAGGCCTGATCCTGCTGAATGCCCGGAACGTGGATTTGGCCCGCGCGGCGTTCGACGAATCGATTCGGTTTAAACCGACCGTTAAAGCCCTGACCGCCCGTGCAAATCTGAATTTCGCACAGGGCCAGATGTTGGGGAATAAAGGTGACTGGGACGGGGCCGCGCCGTTTTTCAAAAGTGCCCAGGCCGATACGGAAAAGGGCATCGAACTCAATCCGAAATCGGTCAAGCTCTGGTCGATCAAGACCGGCACCCATATTATGCTGAACGAGCATGAACAGGCCTGTTCGGCGATGCACAAGGCATGCGAAGCGGGCAATTGTACGATCCTGGAACAGTATCCCCAGTGCAAACCCGGCGGGTCTTGAAGAAAGAGCAATTCATGGAATCGGGGATATCGCGCCGGGCGTTGATGGGATCGGCCCTGGCCGCGGGTGTGGCGGCGTTGTCGCCGATACCCCGCCGCGTTGCCCATGCCAGTCTGATGCCAGCGGTCCTTGCGGCTGGCCCGGGGACCGCTGCGCTGGTCGGCGGGAAATGGCCGGACACCAGGGTCTGGGCCTACAACGGCGCCGTGCCGGGCCCGGAATTCCGGGTACGGCAGGGCGATATGGTGCGCGTCATCGCGCGGAACGGGCTGGACCAGCCGACGACGGTGCATTGGCATGGCATCAGGCTGCCGAACGCCATGGATGGCGTGCCCGACCTGACCCAGGCGGCGATCCCGCCCGGCGGCGAATTTAACTACGAGTTCGAGGCGGTCGACGCCGGCAGCTTCTGGTATCACCCGCATGTCAACAGCATGGAGCAGCAGGATCGCGGGCTGGCCGGACCGCTGATCGTCGAGGAAAAGGAACCGGTTCGCGTCGACCGCGACGTGACCTGGGTGATCGATGACTGGGTGCTGCGCGAAACCGCCCAGATCGAAGAAAGTTTCGGCCATCCGATGCAGATGAGCCATGGCGGGCGCACCGGCAATACGGTGACGGTCAACGGCCGCATACCGACCGGGTTCGCCGTCAGGTCGGGCGAACGCGTCCGGCTGCGGCTGATCAATGTCGCAAACGCGCGGACATTCGGCCTTAAATTCGGAACACTGGCGCCCAAAATCATCGCGTTGGACGGGCAACCGGTGACGCCGCATGAACCCGCCGGCGGGCGCGTGGTCGTGGCGGCGGCGCAGCGCGTTGACCTGATTATCGATATGCCGGGCAAGCCGGGCGAAAAGGTTCAGGTGACCGACGACTATGTCCGCGGCCGGGAATACGAATTCATCACCATCAGCCATGAAGACGGCAAGCCCTTGCGCGAGTCGCCGCTGGACGCACCGATCGCCCTGGCCGCCAACCCGCTGCCCGAACCCCTGCTCGACGACCAGGCGCAGCGCGAACTGATCGTCCTGTCGGGCGGCGCCATGGGCCGGATGCCGGCCGGCGGCGACAAATTCGTCAAGCAGGGCCAGTTCTGGTTCCTTAACGATCTGCCGGAAAAGGGCCGCGAGGGTGCGCCCATATTCTCCGTCAAGAAGGGGCGAACCTGTATCATCGGCATGGTCAACGAGACCAACTGGGAGCATCCGATGCATCTGCACGGCTTTGCTTTCCGGGTGCTGTCGCGCAACGGCAAGCCGAACAGGCGCGGCGAGTGGCGGGACACGGTACTGGTCGGCCGGCAGGAAACGGTGGAGGTCGCCTTCGTCGCCGACAATCCCGGCGACTGGATGTTCCATTGCCATGTGCTGGAACATATGGCGGCCGGCATGAGCTGTTTCCTGAGGGTGGCGTGAGATGACGGAAACGCCGGAAATCAGGAAACCCAGTCCGGGAATCGCCTTTCTGATAAGTCTGCTGGCGCCGGGACTGGGCCATCGATATGCCGGAAACCGCGGGCGCGGGCAGATTGTGCATCTGGTCGCGTTCGGCCTGCTGGGACTTGCGGTCGCACTGGCCATGCTGCCGCCGACCAATCTACCGATGCTGATCCTGATGGCCTTGCCGCTGGTCGCGCTGCCTGTCTGGCTGATCGGCGCGGGGATCGGGGCCGCGGCAACCGCCCGCCGCCCTGGCCAGGAACCGTCTGGGTTCATGGCGCCGGTCTGGGTGATCGCATGGCTGGTCGAGATCGCCATTTGCGCCGGCCTGATCGTTTCCCTGTCCGGCATGGGCGGCATCACCTCCGCTAACGACGATATGGCGCCAACCACCCTTGAGGGCGATTTCGTCGTGACCTGGAAGGATTATTACAAGAACCGCCTGCCGGAGCGCGGCGACGTGGCTGTTGTCCAGCTTCCCGGTATCGACGGTAAGCACATCATGCGCATCGTCGGGCTGCCGGGCGACAGCCTGCTGAGCGTGCTGGGTGTCTTGACCATCAACGGCGAGGCGGTGGGGCGCGACGGCGACGGCGATTTCAGCTGGCGCGATGCCGCCGGGACCCACCGCAACGTGCCGCGCAAAATCGAAACCCTGCCGGGCGGCGCGTCCTACCGCATCCTGCAATCGGCGGAAGGCATGTTTGCCGGCACCTTGCTGGGCGCGTCCCTGCGCATACCGGACGGCCATTATTTCGTCATCGGCGACAACCGAGACAGCAGCAGGAGCAGCTGGGACTTCGGCATGCTGCCCGGCCTGGTGCTAGGCGACCGGCCGACCGTCGTCCTGTCGTCGTCGCTGTCCAGCCTTATCGGAAAGTCGGTGCAGCCATGAGCAAGGCCGGAAGCCGCAAGGAAATTCCGGTCAAGCGGCGCGTCTGGGTAGCGCTTCTGATGGGTGTTTTCCCGGGGCTCGGCCAGCTCTACAACGGCCTTCCCGGCCGCGCCGTGGTGGCGGTGTTGCTGGTGCTGGCGGGACAGGCGGTCATTTTGGGCGCGTCCCTTGCGCCGCCCGAAACACAGACAATCGGCTTCCTTCATCTCGGCCTGCTTGGGCTGTGCCTTTTGCTGGTGCTTGCCATCATGCTGGATGCCGCGATAGGTGCCTGGCGCAGTGGTGGAATCGCGCTGCGATGGTTCAACCATTCTGCCATTTATTTAGCGCTAATTATTGGTTGGATAGCGGAAATTCAGTTATTCGGCTGGATGGATTCCACTGTTTCCGCCAGCATTACTTACCCCGCGACGGCCGGCTCGATGGAGCCGACATTGGTGCGTGGCGATCTCGTTTTCGGCAATAAGGGTTATTACGGTGAGAATGCCGTGTCGCGTGGCGATGTGGTTTCATTTGGCAAGCCGGGCGATCAGGACGACAAATATCTGTTGCGAATAATCGGCTTGCCGGGCGACGAGGTGCGGATCGAGGACGGGTTGTTAATGTTGAACGGCGAGGCCATTTCAAGGCAAGCCATCGAACGGCCCGCCGATTCCGGCGGCGGCAGAAAAGCCTTTTCAACCCACCGCGAAACCATGCCGGACGGCGCCTCCTACCTGATTTCAGAGCAATTGGACGCGGCCGGTTTCGCGGACAACACGCCACCCTATTCGGTACCGGAAGGCGCCGTTTTCCTGCTTGGCGACAACCGCGACAACGCGAACGACAGCCGCATCTTCGGGCCGATCCCGATCGAAAAACTGCATAGCCGCCTGACCTACATCTTCTGGTCGCGCGACGATTCGCGCATCGGCATGATGGTTCAACCGGACGGGTGATGCGCTAACGAGGGCGTTCCATCAGCAGCAGCCGAACGGCGAAGCCGATGAACATCGCGCCGATGACCCGGTCCGCGACCCTGGAAAACCAGGACTGGCCAGCAAGAATGTTCTGAAATCGTCGGGTTGTTATCGAAATAACACTATATACAACAAACATTTGTGCGGTAATTACGATACCCAACATCACGAACTGCGGGAATAGATTTCCGGCCGACAGATCGATGAACTGGATGAAAATCAGCGAGGTGATTATCGCCGCCTTGGGATTCAGCAGGTTGGTGAGAAAGCCTTTTGTCGCATACGATACATCCTGAGACAGCGCCGGTGCGCCCGCCCCTTCGACTGCCCCGGGGCGAGAGGATCGCAACGCCTTCCAGGCAAGGTGCAGAAGATAACCCGCCCCCAGATATCTGATGATCTCGAATGCGAGCGGATAGCGATGAACAATCTCGGCGATCCCAAGTCCCGCCAAGGTGACATGCACCATCATGGCAAGGCAAATTCCCGCCGTGGCGAACAATCCCGCCCTCGTTCCCCTGACCGCACTGGTCGCCGTCACGAAGACGAAATCCGGGCCGGGCGTTACCACCAGCAGCAGCGCCACCGGAAAAAACAGGATCAGCGTTTCGGCGGCAACCATCCCCCAACCCTACTCGACGGTCACCGATTTCGCCAGGTTGCGGGGTTGGTCGACATCGGTGCCTTTCAAGACCGCCGTATGATAGGCCAGCAGCTGCACCGGGATCGCATACAGGATCGGGGCGACGAAGGGGTCCACCGCGGGCAAGGCAATGCTGGCTTCGAGTTTTGCCTGGGCCTCGATGCGTGCAACGCCGTCCTGGTCGGACAGCAGGATCACCCGGCCGCCGCGGGCGACCACCTCCTGAAGGTTGGAGGCCGTCTTGTCGAACAGCGAGTCACTCGGCGCGATCACGATGATCGGCACCGCCTCGTCGATCAGCGCGATCGGGCCATGCTTCATCTCGCCGGCGGCATAGCCCTCGGCATGGATATAGGAAATTTCCTTCAGCTTCAGGGCGCCCTCCAGCGCCAGCGGATAGGACGAGCCGCGCCCCAGATAAAGAACATCCCGGGCATCGGCGATACGCTGGGCCAGTTTCTCGATCTTGGCGTCGTGGTTCAGCACCTCGGCGGCGCGGCCCGGCACCTCGGCCAGCGCGGCGCAGAGTTCGGCTTCCCTGCGCGCATCGATCGCCTTGCGTGCCCGCGCCATGGCAACCGCAAAACAGGCCAGCGCCGTCAATTGCGTTGTGAAGGCCTTGGTCGAGGCGACGCCGATTTCCGGCCCGGCCAAGGTCGGCAGGACAGCGTCGGATTCCCGTGCGATCGAGGATTCCGGGACGTTGACCACCGAGACAATGGTCTGGTTTTGCGACCGTGCGTAGCGCAGCGCGGCCAGCGTGTCCGCCGTCTCACCGGACTGGCTGACGAACAACGCCAGGCCGCCAGGCGGCATCGGCGCCTCGCGATAGCGGAATTCCGACGCGATATCGACTTCGACATTGACGCGCGCAATCTGTTCCAGCCAATATTTGGCCACCATCCCCGCGATCCAGGCAGTGCCGCAGGCCACGATGGTGACCTTGGGTACGACGGCCAGATCGAGGTCCAGCGGCGGCAGCGTAATGGTGCGTTCGGCCGGGTTCAGCATCGAATGCAGCGTGTCGCCGATCACCGCCGGCTGCTCGTAAATTTCCTTGAGCATGAAATGGCGGTAGTTGCCCTTGCCGATGGTAGCGCCCGACAGCGCGGTCTGGATGACGGGACGGTCCACCTCGACATTCGAGGCGTCGAAAACCTTGGCGCCATCGCGGCCGACCACTGCCCAGTCGCCTTCCTCCAGATAACAAATGCGCTGGGTCAGCGGGGCCAGCGCCAGCGCGTCGGACCCAAGATACATCTCGCCATCGCCGAAACCGACGGCCAGCGGGCTGCCGCGCCGCGCGCCAATCATCAAATCGGCCTCGCCGGAGAAGATGATCGCCATGGCGAAGGCGCCTTCGAGGCGCGGCAGGGTCTTTGCCACGGCATCAACCGGCGACATCCCCTGGTCGATATAGCGGGTCAGCAAATGGGCCACGACCTCGGTATCGGTTTCCGATTCGAACGTCGCACCGTTGTCGGACAATTCGTCGCGCAGTTCCTGAAAGTTTTCAATGATCCCATTATGGACCAGCGCCAGGCGGTGGGTCGCATGCGGGTGGGCGTTGACCTCGTTCGGCACGCCGTGGGTCGCCCAGCGGGTGTGGCCGATGCCCACTTCACCTTCAAGCGGCTCGTTGGCCAGCCGTTTATCCAGATTGACCAGCTTGCCCTCGGCGCGGCGGCGATGCAGGATCCCGCCGTCCAGCGTCGCGATCCCGGCCGAATCGTATCCGCGGTATTCCAGCCGCTTCAACCCGTCAAGCAGGAGGGGGGCCGCCGGTTGCCGGCCGATGATGCCGATAATGCCGCACATTACGTTTTCTTCGCTTTCTTTTCCTTAAGCTTGCGCTCGCGAAATTCCTTCGCCCCACCCTCGACGATGGCCTGGCGGCCACGGGCCACCGCGACGGCGTCGTCGGGCACGTCCTGTACGATCGTGCTGCCGGCGCCGACAAGCGCCCCCTTGCCCACGGTCACCGGCGCGACCAGCGCGGTATTGGAGCCGATGAAGGCGCCTTCTCCGATCCCGGTGCGGTGTTTCAGGAAACCGTCGTAATTGCAGGTAATCGTTCCGGCGCCGATATTGGCCCCGGCCCCGACATCCGCGTCGCCGACATAGCTGAGATGATTGGCCTTGGCGCCGGCGCCCAGTACGGCGTTCTTGACCTCCACGAAATTTCCGACCCGCGCGCCCTCGCCGCTATCCGCGCCCGGACGCAGCCGCGCGAACGGCCCGACCGAGGCGCCGGGTCCGATGGCAACCCCGTCCAGGTGACAAAAGGCGTGGATGTCGACATTGTCGGCCACGGTTACGCCCGTTCCGAAATATACCGATGGGCCGATCGTCACATCGCGGCCGATCTGGGTGTCATGGGCGAACCAGACGGTGCCGGGATCGATCAATGTCGCGCCATCCGCCATGGCACGGGCGCGCCGAGCCTGCTGCCATATGGTCTCGGCGGCGGCCAGGTCGTTACGGCTGTCGATGCCGAGGACTTCCCGCTCGTCGCCCTCGATCACCGCGCAGGCCAACCCTTCATCGCGGGCCAGCCCGATTATGTCCGTCAGGTAATATTCCCCTTTGGCGTTGTCGTCGCCGACCCGGTCCAGCAAGTCCCACAAATGCCCGGCAGAAACCGCCATTACGCCCGAATTGCACAGGGAAATCGCGCGTTGGGCCGTATCGGCGTCACGATATTCAACGATGGCTTCCAGGGTGCCAAGCTTGTCGAGCACAAGCCGCCCGCCCCCCCCCCCCCCCCCCCCCCCCCCCCCCCCCCCCCCCCCCCCCCCCCCCCCCCCCCCCCCCCCCCCCCCCCCCC
>CAXMQC010000162.1:0-12042 GCA_964195285.1 Akkermansiaceae bacterium | reverse complement strand
TGGCCCCGGAGCTGGAGGAGAAGCGCGAGGCGGTCCCGGAATTCGCCATGTGGGTGCGAACCAACGCGGTCGCCCACCGCCAGCTCGGCTACGCCATCGCCAATCTGTCCCTCAAGCCGATTGCCGGCGTGCCCGGCGACGCGACCTCGGACCAGATGGAGGCCGTCGCCGACCTGGCCGATCGCTACAGTTTCGGCGAGATACGCGTGAGCCACCAACAGAACCTGATTTTCGCCCATGTCAAGCAGGCGGACCTGCATCCGCTGTGGCAGGCGCTCACCAAGAGCGGCATGGCGACGCCCAATATCGGGCTGACCTCGGACATCATCTGCTGCCCCGGTCTCGATTACTGCAACCTGGCGACGGCGCGCTCGATCCCGGTGGCACAGCGCATCAGCAACCGGTTCGCCGATCTCAAACTGCAGCACAATATCGGCGAGCTAAGCATCAAGATTTCGGGCTGTATCAACGCCTGCGGCCACCATCACGTAGGGCATATCGGCATCCTCGGCCTCGATCGCCGGGGCGAGGAGTTCTACCAGATCACTCTGGGCGGCAGCGCCGGCGAGAATGCCGCCATCGGCACCATCATCGGTCCGGCATTTTCCAGCGATACCGTGGTCGATGCGATGGCGACCATCGTCAACACCTATCTGGCACAGCGCAAGGATAGCGAACGGTTCATCGATACCTACCGCCGGATCGGGCAGGACCCGTTCAAGGAGAGCCTTTATGGTGCTCATTAAAGACGGGCAGCCGGTCGACGACGCCTGGGTATATGTTGGCGATGACGACGAGGTGCCGGCCGAGGCGCCGGCGATCGTGACCCTGGCGCTGTGGCAGGGGGAAAACGAAAGGTTGCGAAAACGCAACGCGCCGCTGGGCATCCGCCTGACCAGCAAACAGGCGCCGGCCCTGATCGTGGATGACCTGGACCGCTTCGACGTGGTTGCCCTCGAATTTCCCAAATTCACCAATGGGCGGGCCTATTCCTACGCCCGGCTGCTCCGCGAGCGGTACGGCTACAGGGGCGAGATCCGGGCGGTGGGCAACGTTCTGCGCGACCAGTTTCTGGCCATGCATCGCTGCGGGTTCGACGCCTACGAGGTGGCTGACGAAAAAGCGGCGGCAGCTTGGCACGAAGCCCTTTTGGAGATCGGCGTATGGTACCAGAATGCTGCCGATGATCGCGTCCCAGCGATGCGGCTGCGCCATGAGCGGCGCGACGATAAAACCAACCCGAGGAACCGGACATGAACGACATCCCGACCCCCGCTCTACCCGACCGGCCGGAATTCCGCGGCCGAGTTTACGAGAGCATCCTGGAAACGGTGGGGGCGACGCCCCTGGTGCGCGTCAGCCGGCTGACTTCCAAGTCTGGGTGCCGGGCTGACCTGCTGGCCAAGTGCGAGTTCTTCAACCCGCTGGCCTCGATCAAGGACCGTATCGGCCTGGCGATGATCGAGGCCGCCGAGGCCGAGGGGCGGATCGATGCCGACCCGGTGTTGGTGGAGCCGACGTCGGGCAACACCGGCATTGCGCTTGCCTTCGTCTGCGCGGCCAAGGGTTATCGTCTGGTCCTGACCATGCCCGAGAGCATGTCGGTGGAGCGGCGCAAGATGCTGGCGCTGCTGGGCGCCGAGATTGTGCTGACGCCGGCCTCGACGGGCATGGCGGGGGCGGTGCAGCGGGCCCAGGAGCTGGTTGGCACGATCCCCGGCGCGGTCCTCCTGCAGCAGTTTCGTAACCCGGCCAACCCCGAGATCCACCGGATGACCACGGCCGAGGAGATCTGGCGCGACACCGAGGGTGCCGTCGATGTGGTGGTGAGCGGGGTCGGCACCGGGGGCACGCTGACCGGGGTCGGAGAGGTCATCCGCCCGCGCAAACCCAGCTTGCGGATGATCGCCGTCGAACCAGAGGACAGCCCGGTGCTCTCGGGCGGCGTGCCCGGCTTGCACAAGATCCAGGGCATAGGGGCCGGTTTCATCCCTGAAGTCCTGAACGCCGAGATGATCGACGAGGTGATCACGATCGGCAACGAGACCGCAATGCGGACCGCGCGCCAGGCGGCCCGGCTCGAAGGCCTGGCGGTGGGGATCTCGTCGGGGGCGGCGCTGGCGGCGGCGCTCAAGGTGGGCGAGCGGGCGGAGATGGCGGGCAAGATGATCATCGTCATCCTTCCCGACTCCGCCGAACGCTATTTGTCCACCAGCCTGTTCGATGGCTTGGGCAGGGAAACGGATGGGGTTGCGGCATGAAGGACAGCGTCGAGATCTTTAAGGTCATTACCGCCAACCGCCTTAGCGACGGAATCGTCGTCTATCTTACCAAGGCCAGCAAGGACCTGGGGTGGAGCACCCGACTCGAGGACGCCGCCATCTTCCACGATTCGGTCGTCGATCGCGTGCTGCGGCTGGCCGGGGGCGAGAACGAGGCCAACGTGGTCGTGGGCCCCTATGCCATTGAGGTCTTGGACAAGCACAGGTTGCTTGGCACCCGGGAAATCATCCGTGCCGCGGGCGGCCCCAGCATCAAGTACGGGAAGGATGCCGTTGCCTCGGACGGGCCGGACTATTCGATCTAATCCTGCCGCTAACTCTGTCGCAAAGGCCTGCGAGCCAGCCCGAACCACGCCACTCACGGAAATCACCCGCGGGCGATAGGGGTGGGTGGCGATGCGTACAATAGGATAGGGTGTACATTCCTTTGAATTGCCACATCCGGGAAAGAAAACATCATGACGATCACGCGACTTGCCGGCACCTCCAGGGGGCGATCGCGCGCGGTTGTCCATAAGGAACTGGTCTATGCCGTTGCGACCGACACGACATCGGCGGCGGGCATCGCCGAGCAGACCCGCCAGACGTTGGCGGCGCTGGACCGGACCCTCGCGGATGCGGGCAGCGACAAGACCCGCCTACTGCGGGCCACTGTTTATCTCAACGACATGGCGAGCAAGGCCGAAATGGACGCGGTCTGGTGCGACTGGATCGGCGATAGTGACAACTGGCCACAGCGCGCCTGTGTCGGCGCCGACCTGGCGGGCAACGATCTGGTCGAGATCGTGGTCACCGCAGCCGTGGCGTGACGGGTGCTGCGCCCGCCATGCGACTCACCGGATTGACAGTTTCAGCCTGCGTTCTGGCGCTGGTGTTCGCCACGACGGGCGCGGCGGCGGCGCAACTCGCCGGCAGCGAGTGGCGGCCGACTGAAATCCGCACCATCAAAATCCCGGCCGACGCGGAAATGTTCGTTCGCTTCGGCGACGGCGGAAAGCTTGTGGGCAATGGCGGCTGCAACCGGTTTGTCGGCAGCTACAAACTTGTCGGCGACGCGATCGAACTCGGCCGGCTGGGTGTCACCCGAAAGGCCTGCCCGGACCCTGTCATGAAAAGCGAGGAGCGCTTTCTGCGGGCGCTCGCAAGCGTCAGGCGGTTCGCTCGCGACCGCGCCAAACTGTCATTCGCCGACGAGGCGGGAAAGCCCGTCATGCGCCTTATCCAGACCGATCCCGACTAGGAGGTGGATCCGGACTCGCCCCATACGCCCCTGAAACCCTGATTTCTGATCTCTGACCTCTGACTTAAGGCTCGAACTGTTCTTTCAATATCCGTTCCTCGAAATCGTGTTCCGGATCAAACAGCATGGTCACCGACAAATCCCGGACCCGGCTGATCTCGACGGTCAGCACGTCGCGGACTTCGGTGTGGTCGGCGGTGGCGCTGACCGGGCGCTTGACGTGCGCCAGGACCTCGAATTTTACGTGCGCGGTGTGGGGCAGCAGGGCGCCGCGCCAGTGGCGCGGACGGAAGGCGCTGATCGGGGTCAGCGCCAGCAACGGGGCGCGGATCGGGATGATCGGGCCGTGCGCCGACAGATTGTAGGCGGTGCTGCCGGCTGGCGTGGCAACCAGCACACCGTCGCAGATCAGCTCGTCGAGCCGCGCCACGCCGTCGACATGGATGCGGATCTTGGCGCCCTGGCGGGTCTGGCGCAACAGCGAGACCTCGTTGATGGCCAGTGCCTCGACCTCCTCGCCGGATTCCGTGCGGGCCAGCATCCGCAAAGGGTGGAGCCTGACCGGGCGGGCTCGGGCGAGGCGCGCCGGCAAATCGTCCTCCTCATAGCCGTTCATCAGGAAGCCGACCGAGCCGCAATTCATGCCATAGATCGCCACCTCGCGCCCGATATGGTCATGCAGGGTCGCCAGCATGAAGCCGTCGCCGCCCAGCGCCACGATGGTTTTAGCCGATGCCGGGTCGGCATTGCCATATTGCGCCGCAAGGGTCGCGAGGGCTTCCTGGGCCTCGGCCTCTTCGGTCGCGACGAAGGCTATGTTGCTGTCCGCCATTCCAGTATTCCGCACGGTTGCAAGGCATTTTTGCTTGTTGGCAGTATAGCGGTGCGCGCGCGGCGCGCCAGCCTGCGAAATCTCGCTCCTCTCATATAGCGTTAACGCGCGGCGGAATGTATAACTAGCTTACATAACGGGGCACCGCCGCCGGCGCCCGGCCCGACTCTCTAGAAGGTAATCGCCATGGAAACAATCGCTAAGGCCCTCGTCGCGGACGGCAAGGGAATTCTCGCCGCCGACGAAAGCACCGGAACCATCAAGAAACGCTTCGACTCGATCAATGTGGAATCGGTGGAAGAAACGCGCCGCGCCTACCGCGAAATGCTGTTCACCACCGCCGGTGCGGAGGATGCGATCGGCGGCGTTATCCTCTACGACGAAACGCTGCGCCAGAGCGCCGCCGATGGTACGCCGTTCGCCAAACTGCTGTCGGACAAGGGCATGATCCCCGGCATCAAGGTCGATGCCGGCGCCAAGTCGCTGGCCGGCTCGCCGGACGAAAAAGTGACCGAGGGGTTGGACGGCCTGCGCGAGCGGTGCAACGAATATTATGATCTCGGCGCCCGTTTTGCGAAATGGCGCGCGGTAATCACGATCGCCGGTGACACACATCCAAGCCAGGCTTGCATCGCCGCCAACGCCCATGCGCTCGCCCGCTATGCGGCGCTCTGCCAGGAAGCGGGGCTGGTGCCGATCGTCGAGCCCGAGGTGCTGATGGATGGCGGCCACGACATCGACCGTTGCACCGAGGTGACCGAAGCCACGCTTAACGAGACCTATAGCCAGCTCCGCATTCAAAATGTCCGGCTCGAGGCGACCTTGCTGAAACCCAACATGGTAATCTCCGGCACGCAATGCGCCAGCCAGGCCGGCGTGGGGCAAGTCGCGGCGCGTACCGTGGAAATCTTGAAACGTTGCGTGCCGGCCGCCGTGCCCGGCATCGTCTTCCTGTCGGGTGGTCAGTCCGATCTGATCGCGACCCAACATCTCGACGCCATGAACAAGCTTGACGAGGCGCTGCCCTGGAAGCTCAGCTTTTCCTACGGTCGCGCCCTTCAGGCCGCGCCCTTGCAGGCCTGGGGCGGCAAGGCGGAGAACATGCCGGCGGGGCAGGCGGCCTTTTTGCTGCGTGCGCAATGCAACGGTGCGGCGGCCGCCGGGCTCTGGTCGGCGGCCATGGAAAAAGCCGCCTGATCCGGGCGGGTTCGCCGGGGGAGCCCGATGTCCGACCGTGACGCCGTCCTGTTCGCCAATGAGGCGTTCTATGCTGCGTTCAATGGGCGCGACTACGAGGCCATGGATGCGCTCTGGGCGGAGAAATCGCCGGTGAGTTGCATCCATCCCGGCGGCGGTCCGATCTTCGATCGTGACGCCGTGATGGCGAGCTGGAAAGGCATTCTGGGACACGATTCGCAGGCGCCGATCGTCGCGCTCGGCCCCCGCATCCGGTTGTTCGGTGATTATGCCGCGGTGATCTGTTTCGAGGTCATCGCCGGCAACAATTTGATCGCCACCAACGTCTTCGTCCGCGAGGACCGCCAGTGGAAGCTGGTCCACCACCAGTCCGGCCCGACCGCCGAAGACCCGCCGCGCGCGATGCTCAGCGAAAAGGGACCGATTACGTTTAATTAGAGAATTTGCCGCCTGCGACGGTCAATCTTGAACTGCTCTAGAGCGTTTTAAAATTGGGTTGAATCCGCAATAACCGTCGCGCATGGCGGAAGGTTCGGATCGTATCCTGCCAAGTCTGCCGGTTTCATCGGCACGGCCCGCACTCGGCGGTTCCGGCGTCGCTCGGCCAGGGATGCGCCGGGTATGGCCGGCCGGTCCTCGCCAAAACTGACGGCCAGCAGGCGGCTGGCGTCGACACCGTTGTTCACCAATAAATCGCGCGCCGCATCGGCGCGCTGTTGTCCAAGCCAGCGATTATAGAGACAGGGGCCCAGCCGGTCCGCGTGACCTTCGAGTCTCAGGGCCCAGCTCGGATTCGCGCTCAGCCAGTCTCCCCAAACCTGGGTCAGCGCACGTTGCTCGCCCTCGATCACGGCGCTGTCGAAGAGGAAGAACAGCCGGCTTATTTCGCCGAAATTAGGCATTCTCACCGCAGCCCACACCAGGCCCGCTACTCTGATTTCCGGGATGGCCGGTAGCTGCCTTGTGAATATCGCCCCCAGGTCGGCCGCGGGTTTCCTGTCGGCGGGCGCCTCGGCAAAGGCTGGCTTTTCGATGGCTGGCGGTCTCTTCGGACCGGCTTCCGGTTCCATGCCAACCGGTGCTTCCGCTACGGGCTGCGTCTCCTCGGCGGCCGGGGTCTTCAAGCCGACCGGCGGAATTCTCGGACCGGATTCCGGATTCACATCCGCCGGCGCTTCCGCTATTACCGGGTCCTCTTCAGCTTCCGGTAATTCGTCCGGGTCGTAATAATCCACGGTGACGTATATGGATACGTCCATGGTCGGCGGCCGCGGGGCCGGGGCAGGCCGGCTGGCTTGCCCGCAGCCCGACAGCGACGCCGCGACGGTCACGGCCGCGATCATCATGGGGTATCCGGCGAATATTCTCATTACACCTTCGTATAACACCGGATGGTTAACAACCTTCTACCGGAGGGGGCGGCGACGGCGGCGCGCCAACGGCGAATTCTATGCCCCAACGGTCGTTGCCGTCGGCGTTTGGCTGGGTGGCCGAGCGTGGTCAACGGCATGAAAGTGGTCCGGGCCCGCCGGCCGACGATGTCGATATTGTTCTTGTTTTCGAAGCTGGCCGCTGGTCAGCGGCGAACGCCGTTGCAGCCTGGCCCGGGCCTCACCCGCCGGTGACACTCATATGGCGGCTGACGGCGGGTTTTTTATGGCGGCGGTCGATGATGAAATCGTGGCCCTTCGGCTTGCGGTCGATGGCCTCGAGGATCGCCTGCTGCAGGAGCTCGTCGGATTCGCTGGCGCGTAGCGGGTCGCGCAAATCGGCCGCGTCTTCCTGACCCAGGCACATATAAAGCGTACCGGTGCAGGTCAGCCGTACCCGATTGCAGGATTCACAGAAATTATGCGTCATCGGCGTGATGAAACCGATGCGGCCGCCGGTCTCCCTGACCCTTACATAACGGGCCGGTCCGCCAGTGTTGTAATCGATATCCTCCAGCGTCCAGTTCTTCTGCAACTCCGCGCGCACCATGGAGAGCGGCAAATATTGGTCGACGCGCTGATTTTCGCCCAAATCACCCATCGGCATGACTTCGATGAAGGTCAGATCGTAGCCGCGCTTGCCGCACCATTCGACCATATGGTCGAACTCATCGTCATTGACACCCTTCAGCGCCACCGCGTTCAGCTTGACCTTGAGACCGGCGCGATCGGCGGCATCCAGGCCCGCCATCACCTTGTCGTACTTGCCCCAACGGGTGATAGCGACGAATTTTTCCGGGTCCAGCGTATCCAGCGAGACATTGATGCGGCGCATGCCAGCCGCGTAAAGCTGATCCGCCATCTTGCCAAGCTGGCTGCCGTTGGTGGTAATCGTCAACTCGTCCAGCGCGCCGGTTTTCAGATGTTCGCCCAGACGGTTGATCAGCCAAATGATATTGCGGCGCACAAGCGGCTCGCCGCCGGTCAGCCGCAGCTTTCGCACACCGAGCCGCACGAAGGCGCCGCACAGCCGGTCCAGCTCTTCCAGCGACAGAACGTCCTTCTTGGGCAGGAAGGTCATGTCTTCCGCCATGCAATAGATACAGCGGAAGTCGCAGCGGTCGGTGACCGACACGCGCAAATATGAAACTTCCCGGCCAAACGGGTCTATCATCTGGTACGCTCCCTCGAAACAGCGCCCTATACTACAGAAGGCAGTCAAGACAATCTACCCATTGTGCAGTGCGGTTTTTAGCCGCGTCTTGCCGACATGGCATGGCGCGCGCATATTGATGGCATGGATGATTTTGTCGTAAAGCCGAATCCCGAAGATGCGCGGCTGACAGAGGCGGTGGCCGGGATCGACCACGAAGGGCAGCCGGTCGAGACCCGCGTCGTGGTCGAACGCCCGCTTACCCTGTTCCTCAACGGCCAGGAAATCGTCACCATGATGACGATCGGCGACCACCCGGAATATCTCGGTGTCGGCTACCTGATAAATCAGAATATGTTGCGGCCGGACGACGAGATCGTGGCGGTCGATTACGATGACGATATAGAGACCGTGGTGGTGCGCACCAGCGCCAAGACGAACTTCGAGGAAAAGCTGAAGAAGAAGACGCTGACCTCGGGTTGCGCGCAGGGCACTGTCTTCGGCGATCTGATGGAGAAGTTCGACGATGTGCGTCTGCCGCAAGACGCAATCCTCAAAACCTCCTGGCTTTACAGCCTGACCAAGAAGATCAACACGGCGCCAAGCCTGTACCTCACGGCCGGCGCGATCCATGGCTGCGTGCTGTGCGAGGAAGACCGGCCATTGATTTATATGGAGGATGTCGGCCGTCACAACGCTATCGACAAGATCGCCGGCTATATGGCCATGGAAGGGATGTCCACCGCGGGCAAGACCTTCTATACGACAGGCCGGCTGACCTCGGAAATGGTAATCAAGGCGGTGCAGATGGGTATTCCGATCCTGATATCGCGCTCCGGCTTTACCGCCTGGGGGGTAGAACTTGCGCGCAAGGCCGGGCTTACCCTGATCGGCCGCGCCAGGGGCAGGCGCTTCATAGCCCTATCCGGTGCGGACCGTATTCAATTCGATGCGGACGGCGAGGCGGTCGGAGACGAACCGAAGGGCGCCGCGCGCAAGGGCGCCGCCGGGACGGAAGTTTAACACCAGTCGGCCGTGGTTCCCGCGTCTCCGAAACCCGCAGTCCGATCGCCTGCCGACCAGCCCGCGGTTCCAGCAATCGCCTAAAATTTTAGGTAATGACGGACTAAAACCCATTGTTAACCGTTTATTAAGTATCGGTTGATGTGACAATCAATTTCAGGAGACGGGCTCATGGGCGCGTTTGGTAGAAATTCGAGACGGGTTGGTGGTGTCGACATTACGTCGTATGGCCTGGTTCGTGACGGCAGTGGTCCCGATATGGTCGACAAGGACCCGCCAGCCATCATGGCCGGGTTGCGACAGGAACTGGACCGTATTCGTCTGACCCATGATACCAGCTGCATCTGTGTCGTCAGCCCGGACGGTATCAATGCCGCTCTGGCGATAGATGAATTTGGCCGGCGGTTCGCATCAAAGCTTCGGTCCTACGATGCGATTTACCGGTTCTCCGAAGACAAGTATCTCGTCATGTTGCCGCATATCGGCCGGGAAGCCGCGATCAGCGTCGTAAAGCGCCTTCGCGCCCACGTGATTGAGGGGCCGTTTTCCGTGGAGAGTGGGGCGAGCGTTATGGTCACGGCTTCGTTCGGCGGAACAATGCTGGACTCGCAGGTGCCATTGCACGAACATATCGACCGGGCGTCCGAAGCGCATGATTGGGCGTTGAAGGGCAGGGGCGACAGCATCTGCTTTTGGACCCCGAAACTCTAATTTATGCAAATGGAGCAATCGGTTGGCGCAATGACAGGCACAGGCGATACGCAATCGGTGGACGTGATGTCGCGCGATATTCCCGCGGCGATCGCAGACGCTATAATCGAACATGAAAGCTGGATATCCGCCTGGCAGCGGGCAGCCCTGTGCGGGTTGCCGCCGGGTGACAATGTAACCGGCGAGGACTCTTACCTGTCTTGCCGTTTTGGCCGCTGGTTTTATTATCACCGCGCCACCGGAATGCTGGATGGAAAGCTATTCGAAAATCTTGGCAATTTGCATCGCGAGGTTCATGAGGCCGGGCGCTATCTGTCGGGCAGGTTGACGACGGGCGATGCGGTTTTATCGGACGAATATGATGCAATGATGGATGTGTCCGACCGGTTTCGCAAAGTTGCGGTGCGCATTCAGGAATTACACGGTTTGCCCGAAGATGGGGCGGTCGTGGCGGACGACGATCTGGCGGAGTTGCAAAGCCGCCTGACCATATTGTCGGAGCTGGAGCGCGAATGGGAACGCGCGGCGCGCACGGAAATCCCGTTGAGCCTGATCATGGTTCGCCCCGACGGTCTATCCGCGATCGGGCAAAATTTTGGCCAGATCGGCATCGGTCGGATCGTTGCCAGCCTCGGGGCGCGGTTGATTTCTCATCTACGGCCCTACGATATGGTATTCCGGTATGGGCGCACCGAGTTTCTGATTTGCGTGCCTGGCGTCAATCTGGAACATGCCGCGCTGGTTTCCAGCCGGCTGGAAGAACTCCTCAGCGAGAAGCCGGTCGCCCTGTCGGACGATGAAGAATCCATGGTAACCGCCCGTTTCGGGATAGCGCTGGCGGATCCGCAGAGCGCGGTCCAGGACGTTTTGGATCGCGCGTCGCGGGCCGCCAATATGGCCGGCAGCGCCGATGGCCAGCGCATTGTCGTCTGGTCGGCGGAACTGGAGAATTAACCGGAATGAACGGCGAGGTCGTCGCTGTATTGCTCGCCGGCGGCCTGTCCCGTCGCATGGGCGGCCAGGACAAGATGCTGCGCGAACTGGATGGACAATCTATCTTGTCGCGGGTTGTTGCGCGCATTGAACCACAGGCTGCGTGCCTGCTGCTCAACGCTAATGGCGACCCTGCGCGATTTACGGATTTTGGCTTGCCGGTCGCCCCGGATGTGTTGGGCGACCATGCCGGTCCGCTGGCCGGCGTATTAACGGGCATGGAGTGGGCTCGAGCGAACGCCCCAAACTGCCCCTGGGTGATGACGGCGCCGACCGATGCGCCCTTCCTGCCCGACGATTTGGTGATGCGCCTGCTTGCGGCAGTGGCGGGGGACGGGGCCGAAATGGCTTGCGCTTCTTCGGGTGGACGCCGGCACCCGGTTTGCGGCCTGTGGCCGGTACGGCTGGCTGGTGCATTACGCCGCGCCATGGTGGACGAGGACATACGCAAGGTCGATCGCTGGACCGGCCGATACCGGCTGGCCGTGGCCGAATGGCCGAGCGAACCGGTTGACCCGTTCTTCAACGCCAACCGGCCGGAGGACTTGGCCGAGGCGGAAAGGATCCTGGGCGAATCCGGTTGATTGTCATTTTGACGGCGAAGTCGTTCCGGCAAATAGCGCGGCGTCAGCCGGGTCGTCGAAAACCACTCTTCCGTCAGCGAAACTATAGCGGCCCTTGGCGTCGATCAGTACCTGCAGCGACTGTTTGATGCGCGCCAACATATGCCGTTCCCCAGCTATCTGTTCGGCTTGTAAACCGTTTGCCGCCTCGACGGCATCGTGCAGGTCCCGGACATAGGCCTCGCGCGTCTCAGCATCGACATTCAGAAGGTTGACCGTCCAAAGCAGGTCGCCGGCTTCCATCGGATTGCTTTCAATCCGCGTCAATTGGTCTTCCAGATTGCCGATCTGGTACAACGCACGATAGGGCTCCAGGCGTGATTGAAGCCGTCCGACATTCAAAAAACCGCCGTTTTCAACGTAGGTCCTGTAGCTGGCGCCATAGTCGGCCAGCCGTTGGTCGGTCCTGTTGTGGAGTTCCCAATGCGCGTCGCGCATTATCATGTAGGCCTCGACATAGGAATTCCGCTCGATGGTCCCGGCCAGATCCTGAACGTTCAGCGGCGTATCGCGAAAGGTAATCAACATGTCGTTGGCTTCCAACCGTACCCGGTTGGG
>CAXMQC010000161.1:0-2364 GCA_964195285.1 Akkermansiaceae bacterium | reverse complement strand
TTGGGTACCGGTCTCCGGCGCTCGGGGTGGCCTCTCGGTCACGGCATCTACTCGGCCACCCGCCCCGTGGGCGCGGCGAGTTCTTCCGCCAGGGCAGCACCGTCCGGGTCGGCCAGGGCGGCGTCGCGGGCCTCGGCGATGCGGGCGGCGGCTGTCGGCGGGTCGATCTCGCCGTCCAGCGCCGGGGCAATGAGGGCCAATTCGATCAGGTCGTAGTTTTGCGTGCCGCGGCGGTGGGTGTCGCCGTAGCCCTTGATGAGCCGAGCGCATTCCGCGATCTCGCGGGCCAGGACGGCATCGATCGTGGCGGCGCGTGCAATCATGTCCAGCCAGCATTCAATCCGTGCCTGTTCCGCCGCGTATCGCCAGGAGCCCCGCCGGTAGCGCCGCAGCCAGGCCAGCAGTCGCAGCCTTGCATGGCCCCATACGGTCGTCGTGCGCAGTTCCATCGGCCTGGCCCAGCTTCGCAGGCCGGTGCGGCCGTTGAGCCAGCCCGCCAGTCTTTTGGGCAACACGTCGCGGATTTCGGCGAAACAGGGTTTGAAGAACTCGGTGACGGCAACCACATCGCCTTCCCCCGCCCCGGTCTCGACGAGGATGCGGGCCATGCGGGCCGGCCGGATCTTAGCCTGGGCGACCCGGAAGATATCTTCGTAGGACATTCGCACCGCCAGATGCCGGGCCACCAGGCCCAGCAAATCCGGATCACCGCCGGCGAAGGGCGTCAGCCGGTCGAGAAATTTCCCGGCATAGCCCGCGTCCTGGTAATCGGTCAGCCGCGTGACGGCGTGACCGAGGGTCTCGTGCACCTCCGCCGGAAAGGAGCCGGCAATCCAGGCTTCCAGCGCGGCGCGCTGCTTGTCGACCTGTTTGGCGGTGGCTACTTCCTCAGTCTCCAATCCAGCCTCGAAGCCGCGCAGATTGGCCTCCACTGCCTTGGCGCCGGCGCGGATCGCATCGCGGAAATGGCTGGCATCGATCGACAGCTTGCCGGACCCGGCCAGCGCGCCCAGCATCACAGACCCCAAGGGCGCAGCGGCCCGCTTGGCGACCGCCGCCAGGTCGTCAAGCCGACAATTGGCTGCGCGTTCGCGGGCGGCGGCGATCAGTTGCGCGCTGTCGAAACGGCCATCGCCCATCGCCATTTTTTCGCCCGTGGTATGGATGCGGTGGGTCGAGGCGATCAGCGTCGTGCGGTCCGGCGTCACCAGACCCGACTGGATCGCCCGGCTGGCTTCCAGCAATTCGCTGGCCAGCATGATATCGACCTCGCCGGCGGCCGGGCTGAGGGCCAGCACCGGTTCGCGGCCGCCCAATGCCGCGCGGGATTCGGGCCAGACTTCGACATAATAGGTCGTGGCGCCGGTACGCTGGGGGACGCCGGGGATCGAGGTTGCCTGAACCGGCAGGCCGGCACTGCGCGCCGCATTTACGATCCATCCCGTAAGAACGCCGCCGCCCTCCCCGCCGAGGGCCGCGATCAAAAGGGTCACGGGGCGCCGGTTCATTGGCGCCCGCCTCCCATTGCCCCGATAACCACGCGACGCAGGCGTGCGATGCCGCGTTCCCAGCCGCCGGGATTGCGGACCCGGTCTGCCCGATAGAAAGACGGGCAGAGGGTGGCGGCATGCGCGACCTCGCCGCAGACGCCACAGCCGACGCAATTTTCGTCCACCGTGGCCACCGGGTCGTCGCGCAGCGGATCGGGGTTGGGTTTCACGGTCAGGCTGGGGCAACCGGACAGCCGGATGCAGGAATGATCGCCAGTGCAGATCTCATCGTCGACCCCGAAACGCGGAAAGGCCACCCTCTCCTGGCGCGCCAGCCGATCGGCGTTCTCGCTGCGCAGGCGGCGCTGGCGTGCGAGCTGGCATTCGCCGTCGGCGATGATGATCTTCAGGCCGGGCTGTTTCGTGGTCAACGCCTCGCGCAGCGTGTCGATCATCTCCGTGATGGCGTATGTGCGAACCCGGCGCAGCCAGGGCACATTGAGGGCGCGCAAGGTGGTCTCGATCTCCATGCCGGGTGCCCGACCATCTTTCCCGTGCAGGCTGCTGGGAATATATTGCTGGCCAGTCGCCGAGGTGAAACCGTTTTGCATGATGACGAGGATCGAATCGCCTTCGTTCAGCAACGTGCCGATTACGCCCGTCGCCAGCCCGTTATGCCAGAACCCACCATCGCCCATGATCGAGATGGAACGTTTGTCCTGAAACGGCGCGACGGCGGCGGCGCTGGCCAGCGACATGCCATAGCCGAGAATTGAATTGCCCATCGAGAAAGGTTCGAAGGTGGCCAGCGCATGGCAGCCGATATCGGCGGCGATATGGACCCGACCGATCTCACGCTCGAGGATCTTGATGG
>CAXMQC010000160.1:0-5452 GCA_964195285.1 Akkermansiaceae bacterium | reverse complement strand
ATTTGCAACGCGGCAATGTGGTGGTGGATCTGTTTCTTTCGTGGGCGCCACGCAAGGTGCAAAGTTTCTTCGACGGTGCCAGCGGTCTGTTGCTGGCGGCGATCGCTGGAATCCTGGCCTGGCGGATGATCTATGGCGGCGTCGACATGCATCGATATGGCGAGGTCTCCTACATCCTGGCGCTGCCGGTCTGGCCGATTTTCCCCTTGGCGGTGCTGGCGCTGGGCCTGTTGTCGGCAACCTGCCTCTATACGGCGGTACGTGATTTCCACGAGACCGCCCGATGAGCAGTTTCGCGATCGCGCTTACCGGCATCGCGATGCTGTTGGCGTTGCTGGTGATTCGCGTGCCCGTGGCGGTCGCGATGATCACGGTCGGCATCGGTGGCTATGTATCGCTGAATGGCTGGTTACCCCTGTTCAGCTATGCCAAGACATCGGTCTATTATGCTTTTTCCAATTACGACCTGTCGGTCGTGCCGATGTTCCTGCTGATGAGCCAGTTCGCCAGCAAGGCGGGGTTGAGCCGGGCATTGTTCGAGGCCGCCAATACCTTTCTCGGCCACCGGCGCGGCGGCGTCGCGATGGCGGCGGTCGGCGGCTGCGCCGGCTTTGGGGCGATCTGCGGCTCGTCGCTGGCGACCGCGGCGACCATGGCACAGGTCGCGCTGCCGGAATTGAAACGCTACAAATATTCCGGCGCGCTGGCGACCGGCGCATTGGCGGCCGGTGGCACACTGGGTATCCTGATCCCGCCCTCTGTGGTGCTGGTAATCTTCGCCATCGCCGTCGAGGCCAATATCGTCACCATGTTCCAGGCGGCCCTGATCCCGGGCATCCTCGCCGCCCTGGGGTATGTGTTGGCAATTTCCCTTTATGTCCGCGTCAAGCCGGAGGCCGGCCCCGTCGGCCACCGCGCCGAGCGCAGCGAACGGCTGCGGGCGCTGATCGAAACCTGGCCGGTTATCCTGATTTTCACGATCGTGATCGGCGGCATCTATCTTGGTGTCTTCCATCCCACCGAAGGGGCGGCCTTCGGCGCCTTCGGCACCGCGGTGATCGCCTTCTGGCGCGGCGGCTTGCGGATCGGAGGCTTCATCGACTGCGTAAAGGGCGCGGCGGTTTCCACCGGCATGATCTTCATGATCCTGATGGGCGCCGACTTCTTCAACGCCTTCCTGGGCTTCTCGCGGTTTCCGTTGGAACTGGCAGACTGGATTTCGGCCATTGGCCTGGCGCCGATCGCTGTCCTGATGTTGATGATAGGGATCTATCTGCTGCTGGGCTGCGTGATGGACAGCCTGGCGATGATCCTGCTGACCGTGCCGGTATTCTGGCCGATCATCGCGGGGCTGGATTTCGGCATGCCGGAGGCCGACCTGCAAATGTGGTTCGGCATTATCGTGCTGATCGTGGTCGAGGTCGGGCTGATAACGCCGCCGGTGGGGCTCAACGTCTTCGTCATCAATTCGATGGCGCCCGACGTACAGCTGAAGGAAACCTTCCTGGGCGTGCTACCCTTCCTGGCGTCGGACGCGATCCGCGTCGCCTTGCTGATCCTGTTCCCCGCCGTTACCCTTTGGCTGCCGCATCTACTGAAATGACAAACAAGTTCAATGTTCAGCAACAACATAGACATAACGGTTGAATGGGGCGATTGCGACCCGGCGGGGATTGTCTTTTATCCCAACTATTTCCGCTGGTTCAATCAGGGCGCGCATGCGCTGTTCTGCGCGGCCGGCATGCCGTTCCACGAGCTGATCAAGGAATTTGGCATTGCCGGCGTGCCGATGCTGGACACCCAGGCCAGCTTCAGGGCGCCGACCCGGTTTGGCGAAATCATTACCCTGACCAGCCGGATCGACGAATGGCGCAACAAATCCTTCACCCTGGCGCATGAGCTCTACAAGGGTGAACAGCTCTGCGCCGAAGGACGGGATATCCGCGCCTGGATCGTCCATGACGCCAAAGCGCCCAACGGCAGCCGTGCCGTGCCAATTCCCGACGATGTGAAACGGCGTTTCCGGGATCGGCCATAACCTGGAGGTAGGCGATGTTCATTCACCCGCGCTCCAAGAACCGGCCGTTCCATCTGGGACCGTTCCCGCTGGAATCACTGCCGCGAGAGGCGTCGATCACCGGCACCGAGGCCGCACGCCCACGACAGGCGCCGTCGGCGCCCGGACCTCGCGACGGTCTGCTGGCGGCGGCCTGCGACAAATACCGGGAGGTCTTTACGCGTTTCGTCGATGGTGACCTGGCCCCGGCCCGCGCGGTCCCGTTGGACCGCAAGGCTGCGGTGGAAGCGGCGGCTTTATTGGAAACGCCGGATGAGGCGCGCCGCCGGGTTGCCGCCGGCGGCAAGACGCCGGATCATTACGTCGCGACGCCGCCAGCCGACGACGAGGAAACCGGCGCGGCCGAGGTCGCAAGCCCCTTATCGCTAGAAAACTGGATTAAATGTCTGAACTCGCTATATTTCGTTGATACCGGGTGCATTATGAAGGGCTGGGTCGCCGTTGCGCGATCTGCTAATATGCCATCATGTCCGTGTTAGCGTCACATAGTCCGTTTCTGGTTGCGGCATCGATTCTGGTGGCCATCCTGGCCTCCTTTACCGGGCTGCGCATTGCCAGCGGGCTGCGCGCGCTGCAGCCGCCGGCGCGCAAAAGGGAAATCGTCAAGGCGGCCATCGCGCTGGGCGGCGGCATTTGGTCCATGCACTTCATCGCCATGCTGTCGATGCGCATGTCGCAGGAATTGACCTATGCAGCGCTTCCAACCCTCGGCTCTGTTCTGGTCGCAATTCTGATCACTGGCGTCGGGTTGCTGATCCTGCATTTTGGCGAACGGACGCCGCGAAAAATAGGCCTGGCGGGCGTGTTGATGGGGCTCGGCATCGTCTCGATGCATTATCTCGGCATGTCGGCCATCGGCGGCAAGACGGTGACCTACGAGACCGCCGGATTTTTCATCTCTTCCGGCATCGCCATCGGATCGTCGGTCTGTGCGCTCTGGCTCGCTTACCAGCGGCGCGCGCTCAGTCATATCGCGATCGGCTCGGTGCTGTTGGGGATCACCATCTCGGCCATGCATTATACTGCGATGGCCTATACCAATTTCATCGATTCGCCCGCAGCGGAGGCGATCGGCAATCCTATTCTGTCTTCGGGCAATCTGGCACTGCTGGTGGCGGTGGTTGCCTTCCTGATTTGCGGCATTTTCCTTTTGACCGCGATCCCGGCGGAGCCGTCGGACCAGCCTGCCGACGCGGCCGACCCGGAAATCTTGCCGGTCGAAGCGGAAGAGGCCACCACTTCACCGCGTCTGCCCTACCAGTACAACAATGCGATGCATTTCATCGATGTCGAGGATATCGCGGCGATCCAGGCCGATGGCCATTACACCCGCCTTTATAACGGCAAGGAGGAACTGTTCTGCCCCTGGCCGATATCGCGCGTGGAAGAGATTTTGAAAGGGCGCAACAGCTTCCTCAAAACCCATCGCAGCTATCTGGTCAATATCAGATATGTGAAGGGGTTCCAGCGAAATGGCGACAAGGCATTCTGCCTGATCGGTAACGACCGGGGGGACAGCATTCCGGTCAGCCGGTCACGCATCGGCGAGGTCCGCGAGGCCTTGCAACTGGCCTGATCGCAAGCCGCAATTCATGCAGCCATACCGCATTTCGTGAAATACAGGGGCAGTCCGTTCCTGTTCGCTTAGTGTGGACCGTGGACGCGAACTAACCTCCTGGCCAAGATCAAAATGCCAGCGGAGGAAACCTAATGATACCCGGACAATTCGAATACCATCGGCCGACCTCGGTCGCCGATGCGGTTGGGCTGCTCGGCAAGCTGGGCGAGGAAGCCCTCGTCGTGGCCGGCGGCCACAGCTTGATTCCGATGATGAAACTGCGGATGGCGCAGCCGGATCATCTGGTCGACCTGCAGGATGTTTCGGAATTGAAATACATCCGCGAGGACGGCGGCGACCTGGTCATCGGCGCGATGACAACCCAGGCGGAAGTCATCGCCTCGGATCTGTTGGCGCAAACATGCCCCATCCTGGCCGAAACCGCGCTGCAGATTGCCGACCCGCAGATCCGCAATCTGGGAACGCTGGGCGGCAACGTCGCCAATGGCGACCCGGGCAACGACATGCCAGCCATCATGCAGGCACTGGACGCCCAATACGATCTGGCCGGCCCGAACGGCACTCGCCAGGTTAGCGCCCGTGAATTTTATGAAGGCGCCTATTTCACCGCGCTTGCGGATGGAGAGATCCTGACCGGGGTCCGGTTCGCAACGCCGGCGGCCGGACATGGTTGGGCCTACATCAAGCAGAAACGCAAGATCGGCGATTACGCGACTGCCGCTGCGGCTGTCTTACTGACCCTGTCGGGCGGCAATTGCGCCAGCGCGTCGGTCACGCTGACCAACCTCGCCGCGACACCGCTTTATGCCGAGGCGGCATCGAACGCGCTTATCGGCACAGCGCTGGACGCGGCCGCAATCGACAAGGCGGCGGCGGAGGCCATGGCGATCACCGATCCGGCAAGCGACGGACGCGGGCCGGCCGAATTCAGAACAAAGCTTGCGGGCACCATGGTACGCCGAGCCGTCGAGGCCGCGCGCGAACGCGCCGCCGGCTGAACAGGGACAAGAAAAGGAACGACACGATGAGTAATATGAACGTCAAATTGACGGTGAACGGGCGCGCGGTAGAGGGCTTGGCGGAACCGCGCGTGCTGTTGATCCATTTCCTGCGCGAGGAGCTGAATCTGACCGGCCCGCATATTGGCTGCGACACCAGCCATTGCGGCGCCTGCACGGTGGATATGAATGGCCAGTCGGTGAAAGCCTGCACGATCTTCGTGGCCCAGGCCGACGGCGCCGAGATCACCACGATCGAGGGCATCGCCAACGCGGACGGTTCGCTGCACGCCATCCAGGAAGCTTTCCGCGAACATCATGGGCTGCAATGCGGTTTCTGTACGCCGGGTATGATCACCCGCGCCTACCGGCTGCTACAGGAAAACCCGAACCCGACGGAAGACGAAATCCGATACGGGATTTCGGGCAATCTGTGCCGCTGCACAGGCTATCAGAATATCGTCACGGCCATTCAGGCCGCCGCCACCACACTTAATTCAGCAAAGGAGGCCGCGGAATGACCGAGCAAGCCCCCACCACGCAAGAACGGGTCGAGAAACTCCAGGGTCTCGGATCTTCACGCAAACGCGTCGAGGATGCGCGTTTCACCCAGGGCAAGGGCAATTATGTCGATGACATCAAGCTGCCCGGCATGCTGTTCGGCGACTTTACCCGCTCGCCCTACGGCCACGCCCGCATCAAATCGATCAACAAGGATGCGGCGCTTGCTGTACCCGGCGTCGTCGCTGTTTTGACGGCCGACGATCTGAAACCGCTGAACCTGCATTACATGCCAAC
>CAXMQC010000159.1:0-3655 GCA_964195285.1 Akkermansiaceae bacterium | reverse complement strand
CCGGCTGTCATAAACAGCCCTGTCAGTATTTTGCGAACCATTTTCTTCTCCCTGTTTCGCGCCAGTCAGCGCGGTTTTCCCTAGGGCTCAAGCCCTATCACTTCAACAACAGCGCCCGTCTGAGATTCTGACCTGCCCTGTTGAGGATTTCGTGGGCCGCCGCCGTATCCGGCACGCCCTTCGCCAGCATCACCGCAGACTTTATCGAACCGCCAGCCAGTTCCAAATGTTTTTCGGCGATCTCACTCGACACTCCCGCGATGCCCGAAACAATTCCTTTCGCCCGTTCGCGCAGTTTGTCATTGTCCGCCCGCAGGTTGACCATGAATCCGTCATGAACCTGCCCAAGATGGATGGCAACCAGCGTGGACATCATGTTGAGAGCAATCTTTTGTGCGGTTCCGGCGCCCATCCGGGTCGATCCGGCCACCACTTCCGGTGGAGTTTGAAGCAAGAGGGAAACATCGGCGCCTTCGAAAAGGGGCGCATCCGGATTGTTGGCGATTGCGATTACGCGGGCGCCCCGGCTGCGTGCTTTGTCGGCGGCGGCTAGCGCGTAGGGCGTGGACCCACTGGCGGAAACCGCGATCATGCAGTCGCCCTTTGAAACGCCGGCGTCGGCAACATCGCGTTCGGCGAGCCCGGTGTCGTCTTCATATTCGCCGGCAAGGTCCAGAAGACTCGAAGAGCCCCCGGCCAGCAACATGACGATGCGGTCCCCGGGTATACCGAATGTGCCAGGCAGTTCGAGCGCGTCGGTCATGGCCATCAGGCCGGCGCTGCCCGCACCCGCATATATCACTCTGTTCCCGGCGGACAGGGCATCGGCAACCAACCTGGCGCCAGCGGCAATCGCTTCACGGCAATCTCCCGGAACCCGGGCGGCCTCGGCCTGACCTTCGGCGAGGATTTCGAGCACTCGGTCAGGTTCCAAGGCGTCAAGCCCGGCTGCCAGTGCATGAATGGCCTCTGTTTTGGCTGCGGTCACGTCCGTACTCCCTATTGGAATACTAATACCAAATTATTACCAATTGTCCAGAAAAAATTAACCTTGTTGATTTCTCCAGATAGAACAGAAGTAAAAACAGTTATATTTCATATAATTACCTTCTATCTCTCGCGGGCGAAATTTTTGCCTTGGTTAATGGACTTATTTTGGTATTATATCAAACAGGAGATGCATATGACGAATTTGATCATAGGGATTGATGGCGGCGGGACCAACTGTCGGGCCGCCGTCGCCGACTGCCGGGGGCAGACCCTCGGTCGTGGAAAGAGCGGCGGTGCCAACATAATGACCGACCCGAAGGCGGCGTTAAAAAATATCGTCGACGCGGTTCGTCAGGCGTTTGCCGATGCGTCGATCCCGTCCGATCGGATTTCATCGTCGTCGTCCGTACTTGGCCTTGCCGGCGCCAATATCGGCAATTACGCCGAGCACATCGGCAGACAGCTGCCTTTTGTGGAGTCGCACATTGAAACCGATTCGATGGTTGCCCTGCAGGGCGCGCTGGGAGATGGCGATGGCGCCATGGCCATTCTTGGAACCGGTTCCGTCTTCATGGCCCGCAGAGATAGTGAGATCCGTCATGCCGGCGGTTGGGGATTCATGGTGGGAGACCTGGCAAGCGGTGCTCGAATCGGCCGAGCGCTCCTGCAGGATACATTGCTGGCGCACGACAAGGTTCGCCCGCCCTCGGCGATCACCCGCGCCGTAATGGCCGAGTTCAACGATGAACCCCGTTTGCTGGTGGAATTTGCGCATACTTCTAAACCGGGGGCTTTCGGCCGGTTCGCACCAATCGTGTTCGAGCATGCGGAGGCCGGCGATCCGACTGCGCGATCACTGGTTGACGGTGCCGTCAAAAGCATCGATGAGGCACTCGATGCGATCATCTGGGATGGCTGCGCCAGGCTTTGTCTGGTTGGCGGGCTTGCCGCACGTTACCGCGAACATCTCGCCGCGCGCCATCGGGCGATTTACCAAGAACCGCTGAGCACCGCCGTTGACGGCGCGTTGTCGTTGGCGGCCGCGCGGTACTGTGACGACGCGGGGAGGGTGGCATGATCCAAAATCTTGACTCCGTCCTCCCGAAGGACCGCCTGCATGCCGACGGTTCGGGGCCGCTGTATTTGAAATTGCGCCAGTTGCTGGACGAGGCGATTACCACCGGCAAACTGCGCCACGGCGATGCCCTGCCGGCAGAGCGCGAAATCGCCGAGCATGCCGATGTCAGCCGCGTTACCGTGCGAAAGGCGGTCGCCGATCTCGCGATGGACGGCCTGGTCGTCCGGCGCCGGGGTTCGGGCACATTCGTGGCCAAACCGGTGTCCAAGGTGGAGCAGCCGCTATCACGGCTGACCTCTTTCACCGACGACATGAACCGCCGCGGCCTGGCCACGCGGGCCGAATGGCTCGACCGAAAATTGTGCGAACCGTCACCCGAGGAGATGATGACCCTCGGTCTGGCCGCCGGAACAAGGGTTGCCCGTCTGGCCCGTCTGCGTATCGCGGGAGACGTGCCTATGGCGATCGAACGGGCAAGCCTATCGGAGGAGTTTTTGCCGGATCCACTCGTAGTGGAGTCTTCCCTCTATGCCAAACTCGACGAGACCGGTTCGCGTCCGGTGCGTGCCGTCCAGCGAATTTCGGCGACAAATCTGAAGGAAAACGACGCCCTGTTGCTTGAAACCGCTGTCGGCGCCGCGGGATTGTCGATCGAGCGGGTGTCTTATCTGGCTTCCGGCCGCGTCGTGGAGTTCACACGCTCGCTCTATCGCGGCGATGCCTATGATTTCGTTGCCGAACTCACAACACCCAAGGCCTGATCCATCGGCCCTGGGAAGGACTAAAATGAATACGACAACAAACATGCGCAGAGAAATCGACGAGATTCCCGAGGCCGTCAACCGGCTGCTTGGGGGCTCCCATGACGTGCTGAAGAAGGCCGGCGCAGCGTTGCGCGATCTTGATCCGCCGTTTGTGCTGACGATCGCCCGCGGATCGTCGGATCACGCGGCATTGTTTCTCAAATATGCCGTCGAACTATCGGCCCGCACGCCCGTCGCTTCCCTGGGGCCATCGCTGTCCTCGATCTACAACGTGATCCCCAAAGCCGGAGGCGCCGCCGCGATTGCGATTTCACAATCCGGCAAGAGTCCCGATATCGTAGCCATGACCGAGGCGGCGGCCGAGGGCGGGGCGACAACGATTGCCCTTGCCAATACCTGCCCTTCGCCTCTGACCCTGGCATGCGACCATGCGATCGATATTTGCGCCGGTCCCGAACACAGCGTCGCGGCGACAAAATCCTTCGTCAATTCGATTGTCGCGGGGCTGGCCGTCCTGGCTGAATGGACCGCCGACACGAAGCTTGAGAGGGCGCTTCGCGATCTGCCGGACAAGCTTGCATACGCGGTCGCTCTGGAATGGAACGGCCTGGCGGAAGGTTTGGCTGGTGCAGATTCCATATTCGTACTCGGCCGCGGACCGGCGCTGGCAATTGCCCATGAGGCGGCGCTGAAATTCAAGGAGACCTGTGGTCTTCACGCCGAAGCTTATTCGTCGGCAGAGGTACTGCACGGGCCGGTAGAAATTGTTGAAGGGCATTTTCCGGTGATTGCCCTCGCCGCACGTGACGGCGCCGAGGATGTG
>CAXMQC010000158.1:0-3980 GCA_964195285.1 Akkermansiaceae bacterium | reverse complement strand
AATCTGGAACTTGGTTTTCATGCAGTTCGAGCAGGTAACCAGGGACCAGCGCATTGAACTGCCGAAACCCTCGATCGACACCGGTATGGGCCTGGAACGCATCGCCGCGGTGATGCAGGGCAAACATGATAATTACGACGTCGATTTGATGCGCAGCCTGATCGAGGCCGCCGCCGAGGCGACCGGCACGGACCCCGACGGTCCCGGCAAGATCAGCCACCGCGTCATCGCCGATCATCTGCGTGCCAGCGCTTTCCTGATCGCCGACGGTGTCATGCCCTCCAACGAGGGCCGCGGTTATGTGCTTCGCCGCATCATGCGCCGCGCCATGCGCCATGTTGAGATGCTTGGCGCCGGCGATCCCGTGATGTGGCGGCTGGTGCCGGCCCTGGTCAATCAGATGGGCGGCCATTTCACCGAATTGCAGCGCGCCGAACCGCTGATCGCCGAAACGATGAAGCTGGAGGAATCCAACTTCAAGAAAACCCTCGGCCGGGGCCTGCGTATTCTCGAAACCGAGACCGCGAAGCTGGGCGACGGCAAGGCCCTGCCCGGCGAGGTCGCCTTCACCCTGTACGACACCTTCGGCTTTCCGATCGACCTGACGCAGGATGCGCTGAGGGCGGAGGGCCGCCCGGTGGATCTGGCGGGGTTCGAGACCGCGATGGAGCGCCGCCGCGCCGAATCGCGCAAGGCCCAGTTCAGCTCCGGCGAAGCAGCCACCGACGCCGTCTGGTTCGACCTGCGGGAAAAACACGGCGCCACCGAATTTTTTGGCTACAGCACCGAACAGGCCGAAGGCGTGGTCGCCGCCATCCTCGTGGACGGCGCGACGGTGGACCAGGCCAAGGCCGGCGACCAGGTCGCCATCATCGTCAACCAGACGCCGTTTTATGGCGAATCGGGCGGCCAGATGGGCGATGCCGGTTTGCTGATCTCCGCCGGTGGCGCCCGCGTCGAGATCACCGACACCCATAAAAGACTCGGTGACCTGCATATCCATGTCGGCACCGTTGCCGAGGGCACGCTCGGCGACGGTGACGAGGTCGAACTTAGGGTCGATCACGACCGCCGTGCGCGGTTGCGCGCCAATCATTCCGTCACCCATTTGCTACATGAATCGTTGCGCCGCCATCTTGGCGCCCATGTGACCCAGAAGGGCTCGCTGGTCGCGCCCGATTATCTGCGATTTGATTACGCCCATCCCAAGCCACTGTTGGGCGAAGAGCTGCGCGACGTCCAGGCCGACGTCAACCGCCAGATTCGCGCCAACCGCGAGGCCATAACCCGCCTGATGACGCCCGATGCGGCGATCGAGGCCGGGGCGCTGGCCCTGTTCGGCGAAAAATACGGCGACGAGGTACGGGTGGTTTCCATGGGGGCCGGCGAGGCGCCGGGCGGCTGGTTCTCGACCGAACTTTGCGGCGGCACCCATGTCGACCGCACTGGCGATATCGGCCTGTTCGTGATTACCGGAGAGGCCGCGGTGGCGGCCGGCGTGCGCCGTATAGAGGCGATAACCGGCCAGGCCGCACTAGACCATGTGGTGCGTCAGACCGCCTTGTTGGACGAGGCCGCGGGTGCCCTGAAAAGCACTGTGGTGGAACTACCCGGCCGGGTCGCCGCGCTGCTGGATGAGCGCCGCAGGCTGGAGCGTGAACTGTCCGACACGCGCCAGAAACTGGCGACGGGTGGCGGCGCCGACGCCGCGCCGGCGGCGGCCGATATTGGCGGTATCAAATTCATTGGCCGCACGGTCGACGGGGTGCCCGCGAAGGAGCTCAAGCCGATGGCCGATTCCTTCAAGCAACAGTTGGGATCGGGCGTCGCGGCCGTGGTCGCGGTTTCCGACGGCAAGGCGTCGCTGGTGGTCGGCGTCACCGACGATTTGACGGACCGCATCAGCGCCGTGGACCTGGTACGGGTCGGTTCGGTAGCGCTGGGTGGCAAGGGCGGCGGCGGGCGGCCCGACATGGCCCAGGCAGGCGGCCCCGATGGGTCGAAGGCGCAGGACGCGATTGATGCCATCCAGGCCGCCTTGGCCGAAATCCCGGAGGCGGCACATTGAGGCCCCGGATGAACGGGGGGTTCGTACCGCTCCTGCTGGCTGGGGCGTCATTGTTGCTGGGCGGCTGTCCTGATCCCGCCCTGACCTCCAATCCGCTCAGCACGCCCGAGGACGGCCCTGTCGTGGTCTCGGTCTGTTATGCGCCGGGCGCGACGGATCTCGACGTTGAAACCCTTCCCATCGCGGTCGAGGCTTGCGCGGACGCCGGCGCGCCGGTTGAACGGCCGCGCCAGTGGCGGCGCACCTTCTTCCTCAACGACTGCCCGCTCTTCAAGGTCATGCGCGTCGCCTATATCTGCCAGCCAGACCCCGCCGCACCCCCGCCCGTCCCGGCCGAGGACGCCGCGCCGTTAACCGGAAATCAAGACAGCTAGGATAGTCTCCAGGTTTGCCCCGCCCGCGCGCGGCTATAACGGAGAATTGCGATGTACCGACTGACCGCCGTCGTCTTTTTGGTGCTGTTAACGGCTCTGCCGGCCCAGGCGCGCGAGATATCGCCCGGGGATTTGGCACGGGCGGTAAATTTTGCCCAGCGCATGCAGAAAGTCTATGAGGAAGGCATAGCGCTGAGCTTCGAATTGGATGGCGCGGAAGACTATATCGAATCCTTTTATGCCGGTGACCTGGAACAATCCGAGTTCACGGACGCCCTCGACCCGTTTCTCGACAGCATCGGCGCGGCCGTCGCCGATTTCCGGAGCCGCTATCCCCGCGCGCCGTCGCCGCCATCCATCGGCAGCGAGAAACATGAGCGCAGCCTGGCCGGATTCGCGGCCATGGTGGTCGGGCTGGGCGATCAGCTGGACCAAAAGCTGGGTGTCGTACACCGCCTGCGTGACGCAGCCTTGGCCGGCGACGACAGTGCCTACGACATCGCGACGGCGGACTCTATGGGGCTGGCCGGCAAGATGATCCTGGCCGAAAACGTTTCGTTGGAAGGTTCCCTGACCGCCTTGAAGCCCGACCATCCCCAGCATGGGCTGGTTAAGACGATCATCGGCGGAAACGAGGCCCTGGCCGTCGCCTTGCGAGTTCTCGAAGCCGTCTATCGCGGTGAGGATTTTGACGCCGGCACCTTCTCGCTGGGGGTCGAGACCAGCCTTCGCCAATCGGGCAGAGCCATTGTCGATGGTGAAAACGCGGCCCGGCAAATGCTGAAGAATTTGGAAGGCAAGTATGCGGCCACCAATGCCGACCGCCACGGCGCCCAGTTCATCGGCGATCTCGTCGCGGCCTATGAGCGGGCCTTCGTCATCGAGCGCGCTATCCTCGAAACCGAACGCGGCCTGCTGGATTATCTGCGCGCCGTCAATGCCGGCGACCAAGCACCCGATGATGCGCTGGAAACCATGACCGAATTCCAGGCGGCGCTGGAAGAACAGATGGCCGAGCGAATGGAAGAACTGAACATCCGCCTCCAAATGGCCGCCGATTTCGCCAATAACCTGCAGGCGCTGCAGAATTAGGGGGCGCGGTTACGCGCTCCTTGGTATCACCCCATCGCGGCCTTCAGATTGTCGTCGATTTTGTCGAGGAACTGACTGGTGGTCAGCCATTTCTGGTCGGAACCGATCAGGATCGCGAGGTCCTTGGTCATGAACCCGGATTCCACCGTCTCGACACAGACCCTCTCCAGCGTCTCCGCGAAATTCACCACATCGGGCGTGTCGTCGAACGTGCCCCGGTAGTACAGCCCCCGCGTCCAGGCGAAGATCGAGGCAATCGGGTTGGTCGAGGTCTCCTTGCCCTGCTGGTGCAGTCGGTAATGGCGGGTCACCGTACCGTGCGCCGCCTCGGCCTCGACGGTTTTGCCGTCCGGCGTCATCAGCACCGAGGTCATCAGGCCGAGGCTGCCGAAGCCCTGGGCCAGCGTGTCGGACTGCACATCACCATCATAGTTCTTGCAGGCCCA
>CAXMQC010000157.1:0-5476 GCA_964195285.1 Akkermansiaceae bacterium | reverse complement strand
CTCGCTGAGCAATCCTACGTATCGCCGTTCAACATGGCGGTCATCCATGCGGGTCTGGGCGACAGGGACGAGGCGTTCGCGTGGCTCGAAAAGGCTTTTGCGCAGCGCTCCCGATCCATGGCGTGGCTCACTGTTACCAGGGAATTGGACGACCTTCGCTCTGATCCGAGGTACGAATTGCTTGCGGGCAGTATCGGCTTATCGAATTAGCTGGTTTTCGGCGTCCAACCGCTCTCGCGATTTGAGCCGCATTCCAAGGGTCCGCCATGGCGCTCTCGGGATTCCGATCATCAATTGAGGTCGTGTCACAACAGAGCATTTCCCACTCGCATGAAATCGGCTCCCGCTTCTCTTCCCCAAGCCAATATTCCATCGTGTGAAGTTTGTTCGGAGAGACTGGCCGGGTGGCTTCATCCTTCGACAGGCTCAGGATGAGGATTTCTGTTATTTGGCCATGCCCTCCTCATCCTGAACTTGAGGAAGGATGTGTTGGGGAGGAGTCGCGCCGACCGCAGAGCAAAAAAAACGGGGCGAAGCCAAGCTTCGCCCCGAGTGTAACATGTTGTGTTCGCCTTAATGGGTGGCGGAAAGGACCGTATCGCCCTTCGGGACACGCATGTCGTCGACCATTTTCTGCGTTTCCGCATCGGGTTCCGGCGTCATGAGCGTTACCACCACCATGGCGATAAGGCTGACCGGCATGCCGATGATGGCGAACCGCAGATGGTCGATACCCAGCCACACATCGCCGCCAAGGAACCGGATATTGACGAGGTACAACGTCCCCGCCAGGAACCCGAGTGCCATGCCGGCAATTGCGCCCTGGGTGTTCGCGCGTTTCCACCAGACCCCAAGGACCAGCGGGAAGAACAACCCGGAGGCCGCGAAGTCGAAGGCCCAGGCCACCGCACCGAGGATGCTCGTCAACTGCAGGCTGGCGACAAAGGCGGCGGCCGCACCGATGACGAGCAGTAGGACTCGGGCGACGATCAGGCGTTTCTTGGTGTCCGCCGACGGGTCGATCATCTTGTAGTACAGATCATGCGACAGCGCGTTGGCGATGGCCAGAAGAAGGCCGTCCGCCGTGGACATGGCCGCGGCCATGCCGCCGGCCGCCACCAGACCCGAGATCACGGCGGGAAGGCCGGCAATTTCCGGCGTCGCCAGCACGACGATATCGCCGCGCATGAAGAACTCGTTGATCTGAAGGATGCCGTCTCCGTTACTGTCGGAGATCGCCAAGAAGCCTACGGCGCTCCACTTCTGGATCCAGTCGAGCGCCGCAACGTCGGAGAAGGCCTTGCCGATGATGCCGGTCGCAAAATTGGGGTCCAGCACCTGCAGTTTGGTAAAGGTCGCCAAAGCCGGCGCCGTGAAGTACAGCAGGAAGATGAACAACAGCGACCATGCCACGGACTGACGCGCGGCCTTCACCGAAGGCGTGGTGAAGTAACGCATCAGGATATGCGGCAACGACGCCGTGCCCGCCATCATGCAGAAGGCCAGGGTGACGAACTTCCAAGCCGCCATGCCGGTACCCGCCGCGACATGTGGCACCGTGAGCGCCTTGAGGCCGGCAAATGATTCTGTCGCCTTCAATACGCCGACTTGGTGCAGTGCCTCAAGTTCCGTCAAGCGCATGACCGCGTCTCCGGCGGCGAACTGCGGGATCAGGCCGAAGCCCTGCTTGTTCGACATCCAGAACACCGGCACCAGATAGGCGATGATGAGCACGATATACTGCGCCACCTGGGTCCAGGTCACCGCCCGCATGCCGCCGAGCATCGAGCAGAGCAGGATGCCGGTCAGGCCGAACCAGACGCCAACCTCGAACGGTATTTGCAGGGCGCGCGAGGCGATGGTTCCCGTGGCGTTGATCTGCGCCGTCACGTAAGTGAAGGACGCAACCACCAGGACGATCACGGCGAGCAGACGCGCCGTGTTGCCGCCATAGCGGGTGCCGATATAGTCCGGCACCGTGTAGCAGCCGAACTTGCGCAGATATGGCGCCATCAGCGAGGCGACGAGCACGTAACCGCCGGTCCACCCCACCACGAAGGCGAGATAGCCATGGCCGCCGAAATAGATGCCGCCGGCCATTGCGACGAATGACGCGCCGGACATCCAGTCCGCGGCTGTCGCCATGCCGTTGAACACGGCGGGAACCTGGCGGCCGGCCACATAGTAGGCATCGACCTGCATGGTCCGCGACATCCAGCCGATGCCGGCGTAAATAACAACGGTGAAGGCGACGAACATGATACCGATGGTATCCGCGCTCATCCCGAATTGCTCCAGGACCGCCATTAGGAGAATGAAGGCGATGAAACCGCCCGTATACATCCCGTAGATCTTGGGCAGGTTCTTGATAAAGTCGCTGCCCTTCATTGATCCGCCACTTAAACTCATGGTTCTATTCCTTCCCTCTAGGTTTCTGACTCATCTTCGGCGACGCCGAATTCTTCATCGATTTTCCCCTGTTTGTACGCCAGGTAGAAAATCTGAATGACGAAAACGACCAGCGATCCCTGGGCGGCCATGTAGAAGCCGAGCGGGAAGCCGATGAAGGTCATGGTGTTAAGGGAATCGGCGAACCAGTGGATGCCGAAGGCGAAGATGAACCAGATTATCAGGGTGAGGATCGTCAAGTTTTTGGTTTTTGCCCAGTGCTTTTCGCGCACTTCTGGCGTGATGTCAGACATATTATAGCCCCCAGTCTGTTAAAACGACGCAACAGCACGACTCTGTTCCAGACGTTCATGCTGTTAACTATATTCGCCAGTCCGGCTACGGTCTGTTATTTCCTGTTTTCGGCCGCTTTTTTGTATTGCCCACTGGCAAATCACGGTAGATAGGTTGTTGGATTCCTGCAGACGTTATTAACGGTCGAGATTTAACATTATCAAAATAGAAATGCAATCCATATGGTTAGCAACTTAAAAACCGCTCTTAAAGAAACGGCGGAATATTTGTTTATGGCCTTAAAAGCATTACGGTTCTGGCGACGTGAACCACCGGTGCTTAATGTTGAACAATTAGTGAACTACGTCGATACCAGGTCCAAATACGTCGCGCAAACGACCCTCTACGGTTACGTAAAGACGCGCGCCGGAACGCGATACGTCTCATTATACGAAGATCCGCTGTTCACCAAGTCGGTCAATATTGCGAAGTGGGAAATTTACCTCGTCTGCCTTTGTGACATGGCTACCTGGGCCACCGCCTTCCTGGGCCACCACACCATGGCCAAGCCCGGCGAGTTGGAGGCGTTGGCGTGCCATATCGTCGATAGTGTGGTCATGGCCGAGGCAATCCCGGAGGAACGCCCGCAGGGTTTCGGCGATATTCGCGATCGCTACGCGGGACAGGCCCGATCGACCGCCTGGAACCAGTTCGAACCAGGCGACGGCGCCTTCGAGAACAGCCTTTCCGCCCTGGTCGAATGGGCGCCAATAGCCGACGAACTGAAGTTTTTTGATGTCGAAATCGTCAAGAATTCGATGCGGTTCAAATGGAAATCGGTTCGCGACCAACTAACTGGACTGCTCGACGCCGAGGCGGTTCTGGCAGACTGGCGATCGAGGAACGGCGAGGCGCCGGTAACAGAGACGGGTTAAATGTGGCCGCGAACGATTGCCGCGATGCGCTCCGCCGGTAGGGTGGAGGGCAGCAGGGACAAGGGGGCGCCGTCACGGTCCATCAGATAGATCAGCGTGGTGTGTTCAAAAAGGCGCTTGAACTTGCCGGGGTCGGCGATTTGGGTCGCGGCGAACCGGTAGTCGGCCTGGATGCGCTTGATTTCGTCCTGCGCGCCGGTCAGCCCGATAAACAACGGGTGAAAATTGGCGAGATGCTTGGCCAGCCGCGCCGGCGTGTCATGCTCGGGGTCCACGGTTACGAACAGCGGGACGACGGCTTGCGAATCGGGCCCCAGTTCGTCCAGTGCGGCCGATATCGAACCCAGCGCCATGGAGCATGTATGGGGGCATTCGGTATAGCCAAACCAGACCAGTTTGAGCCTGCCCTCGAACTCTCTGCTGCTGCGAACCTCGCCACGCTGGTCGGTCAGCACGAAATTGCCACCGATATCGAGCGGCAACGGTTCCGTGGCCAGCGCAGGACCGGCCGCAATCAGCTGGAACGCCAAGCCAATGGCGCTCCAGACGACAATATGCCGTAACCCTTTGTTCATTTTCCGGTGCCCAGCTTACCATCGCGTTCGATGATCGTTATGACTGTGGGATCGTTGCGGAACCATTGCTGCGCGGCGTTGCTTTTGGGGTCGACACCGTTGGCCTCGGCCCACAAATTGAGGAAGCGGTTGGCGCGGCGCCATTTGCCGTCGGGCGCCTCGCGCACGAACTGTAGCGCAAACACCTTAACGCCCCGGTTGGTCGAGAACAGGCCGTCGGCGATCACCCGCTTGCCGCAAAATCCCGCCAGTTCAACGGTCGTGCCCGCGAACGCAACGACATTCTTGATCGGCAGGATCAGTTCGCCCTCGTCGGTCAAAAGGCTAAGCTGGCGCATGCCGCCGCCGCATTTGTCCGGGCAGTCGCCGGTCAGTTCGCACAGCGTATCGACGACCATCGCCTCGAAGCGGGTCTCCTCTTCTTCCGGCAGACCCCAGGATTCGGCGGCCAGCGCGCCGGCCGACCACGCGGCGGACAGGACCAGAGACAAAACCGCAATTGTATATTTCATGACCTACTCCCCGAACGGCTGGATGCCGTAGTCTTCTTCGGTCATGTTGGTGATGCCGTTGTCCTCGACCAGGCGGTCGGCAACCAGGTAATGCATGCCGTCGCGCTCAAAGGCCTGGCCTTCCAGCACCACATGGTGGGTCTGCAGATCCAGCAGGGCAGGATTGGCCACCGACTGGTCATTACCCTGGAAGGACAGCAGGATATAGGGCGTGCCATCGTCCGACAGGATGCCGACGGGGATGCCCCCGACCGCGCACCAAACCGCGCATTGATGATGGGCGGTGCCCAGCGGATACATGATTTCGGTGAGGTAGCACCAGCTGTCGATAATCTCGCCGGCTATTTTTACGGTCTCGCCGGCCTTTTGCCCTGTGTCGGCCTGGGCCGAGGACCATGGAACTATCCAGATTATCGCCGCCAGCAAGGCCGCGGCGAGTCCATGCTGTTTCATTCGATTCTCCCTGAAAAAAACGCGCCGGCGGATACAGAGAATCCAACCGGCGCATTCGACATCAGTCAGACTCTTGGCCCCTTGCCTAGTTGGCCGCGCAGGGATTCTTCGCCGCGCAGGGATTGCACGGGTTCTTCGCCGCGCAGGGATTGCACGGGTTCTTCGCCGCGCAGGGATTGCACGGGTTCTTGGCGGCGCAGGGATTGCATGGGTTCTTGGCGGCGCACGGATTGGCGCAACAGGGATTACAGGGGTTCTTCGCGCAGTCTACACTAGCTTTGCAAGGGTTGTTGGAGGCCGCGATGGAAACGCCGGGGAT
>CAXMQC010000156.1:0-3142 GCA_964195285.1 Akkermansiaceae bacterium | reverse complement strand
TCTTGTGACCCATGGGCGTCTCGCGGCGGAGTTTATCGCCGCGCTGGAACATGTCGTCGGGGCGCAAAGCAATGTGGCCGCGGTCTGTATAGGAGCCGATGACGATATGGAACAGCGGCGCCAGGACATTCTGGCTTCGGTGGCCGATGTCGACAGCGGCGACGGCGTGGTGGTGTTGACCGATATGTTCGGCGGCACACCGTCGAACCTGGCGATTTCGATCATGAAGGAAGCGAGGGTCGAGGTGATCGCCGGGGTCAATTTGCCCATGCTGATCAAGTTGGCCGGGCTGCGCGACGGCCATTCGATCGATGACGCGGTGACGCAGGCGCAGGAATCGGGCCGCAAATATATCAGCGTCGCGTCCAGCCTGTTGGGAGACGGCGACTGATGACGATGCCCGTGACCCGCGAGGTCACCATTATCAACCGGCGCGGCCTGCATGCCCGGGCGGCGGCGCGATTCGTAAAGCTGGCCGGCGAATTCGATGCGGATATATTGGTCAGCAAGGATGGCGCCGAAGTCTCGGGCCTGTCGATCATGGGATTAATGATGCTGGCGGCCGCGCCCGGCACGCAGATCGGGGTCTGCGCCACGGGCAACCAGGCGAGGCAGGCCGTCGACGCGATCACAGCCCTTGTGACGGCCGGATTCGATGAAGACTGAACGGACGGATAAGAAAGGCGAGCGGGTCTTCGACGGCGTCGTCGGAGCGAAGGGAATTGCGATTGGTCCCGCTCATGTGAGCGAGGCCGGCGCGCTGCAGGTGCCGGAATACGAAATTCCGCGAGACGGCGTCGCGGCCGAAACAAACCGATTCCAGGCGGCGCTGAAACGTTCGCAAAGCCAGCTGACCAGACTCAAGACCAGATCGCTGACCCTGCCGGACGCGACGGCCGAGGAACTGGGCTATCTGCTGGACGCACATCTGTTGATGCTGACCGGATCCCGCCTGATCCGCGGCGTCGAGGTAACCATCGCAAAAGAGCGGCTCAACGCCGAGGCCGCGGTACAGATGGCAATCTCGGAGGTCGCGCGCGGTTTCGAAAGCCTGCCCGACCCCTACATGGCAGCCCGCGCAGATGATGTGCGCGAGGTCGGGGCGCGGTTGATTCGCAATCTTACCGACACGCCATTCCAGGCGTTTTCCCACTTGCCGCCGGGAACCGTCATCGTCGCCGAGGAGTTGAGCCCGGCGGATGCAGCGCTTATCGACCCCAAGATCGTAGCCGGATTCGCAACCGTGCTGGGTGGCAAGGAAGGGCATACCGCCATCATGGCCCGATCCTTCGGCCTGCCGGCTATTTTCGGTGTGACCGGGTTGCTGGGCGGCGTGAAAAGCGGCGAGACGGTGATCGTCGACGGGGCGGCGGGGCGGATCATCGTCAGCCCGAAGCCGGAAACGTTGAAGGACTACGAGGCCCGTCGCAAGCTGCTGGAGCGCGAACGGCGGCAGCTGGCCCGACTGATCGATTTGCCGGCCGAAACCAGCGACGGCGCTACGGTGGCGCTGCAGGCCAATCTGGAACTGCCGCGCGAAGTGGACAGCGCCTTGGCCGTGGGGGCCGAAGGTGTTGGGCTGCTGCGCACCGAGTTCCTGTTCATGAACCGCGATACCCCACCCGACGAAAATGAACAGTATGAATCCCTGGCCACGCTGATTGCGGCGATGGGTGGACGGCCCATCACCGTGCGCACACTGGATGTGGGCGGTGAAAAACTGGCCTATTCGCTGGAAAAACATCTTGGCGACCCCGTCAACCCGGCGCTGGGGCTGCGCGCAATTCGCCTGTCGTTAAAGCAGGTGAAGCTGTTCGAGACCCAACTGGCGGCAATTCTGCGGGCGAGCGCACACGGTCCGGTGCGCATATTGCTGCCGATGATCGCCGGGACCGGAGAAATCCGTCAATCCCGCGAAATACTGACCCGGGTCATCAAACGCTTGAAGCGTCGCGGCGTTACCATCGCCGATCCGATTCCACCCCTCGGCGTGATGATCGAGGTGCCCGGCGCGGCACTGGCGGCCGACGGATTGGCGGCACATGTGGATTTTTTCGCGATCGGGACAAACGACCTGACCATGTATACCCTGGCTATCGACCGCGCCGACGAGCAGGTCGCCCATCTGTATAACCCGCTGCATCCAGGCGTTTTGCGCTTGATCCAGTTCGCCGTGCAGGCGGGCATGCGCGCCCGTATCCCGGTCAGCGTCTGCGGCGAAATGGCCGGCGATCCCCGCTATACGGCGCTGCTGCTGGGCCTGGGCGTGCGTGAACTGTCTATGGCGTCGCCCAGCCTGCCACGCGTCAAGCAACGCATTCGCCAGATCGACATGACAGCCGCCACCATGCGTGCCGAGATTATTATGAGCCAGGCCGATTCGGGCCGCATCGCGGCACTGTTGGACGATTTCAACGCCTTGGCCTAAACCAAAAAATCTCCTCGCAAACCCGCATCAGCCCTTGAATAGAACAATATAAAGATATCTTTATATAACCCTTGCAATAAGGCGCCGGTGCTGCTATATCGCTGCCCGCTATCAACAGGACTTCCAGGGGTATTTCGCCATGAGTGCGCAAGACTATGTGATCAAGGATATCGGTTTGGCCGACTGGGGCCGCAAGGAACTGGATATTGCCGAAACCGAGATGCCGGGGTTGATGTCCCTGCGTGAGGAATACGGCGCGGCGCAACCGTTGAAGGGTGCGCGCATCGCGGGCTCGCTGCATATGACAATCCAGACCGCCGCGCTGATCGAGACGCTGACAGCGCTAGGCGCGGATGTGCGCTGGGCGTCCTGCAATATCTATTCGACCCAGGACCATGCGGCGGCGGCTATCGCGGCCGGCGGCACCCCGGTCTTCGCGGTCAAGGGCGAAACGCTGGAAGAATACTGGGACTACTCCCACCGCATTTTCGAATGGTCCGATGGCGGCGCGCCGAACATGATCCTCGATGATGGCGGCGACGCCACGCTGCTATTGCATCTTGGCGTGCGGGCCGAGAAGGACGCCTCGGTTATTTCCAAGCCGACCAACGAGGAGGAAGAAGCGCTGTTCGCGGCCATCGCCAAACGCCTGAAGGAAAAGCCCGGCTGGTACGAGACCACCGCAAAGAGCATCCAGGGCGTGACCGAGGAAAC
>CAXMQC010000155.1:0-2294 GCA_964195285.1 Akkermansiaceae bacterium | reverse complement strand
CACCGATACGGAACATCTGGCACGCTATCTCGCACGCCACGCCGATGCCGCGCTCTATGCCGGGTTCGCAGATTTTGCGCTCTATCGGCTGGAGGTGGAGCGGGTGCATATGGTAGCGGGCTTCGGCGCCATTCACTGGATTGATAAATCCGCCTATGCCATCGATCTGGCTGCCGCTGGCGAATTGGTTGCGGCGGAGGCCGATATCGTCAGCCATATGAACGACGACCATGCCGATGCAGTACAGCTTTATGCGACCAAACTCCTCGGGCTTGCGGGCGAGGGGTGGATGATGACCGGTGTCGATCCGGAGGGCTGCGATCTGCGCAACGGTGGCACCGTTGCCCGGCTGGCGTTCGACACGTCTGTCGGCACCGCGGAAGAGGCCCGCGCGGCCCTGGTCACGCTGGTCGGCGACGCACGCAAAACCGGCTAAATAGTTGGACAAAACGGCGAATCCGGCTGCCTTGCAGAAGGCCAGCCGAGCGTATATGTTGGCCCCAATAGCCGGGGCGGTGCAGCCGTCAAAAATTTATTTCGCGTTACGTCCGGAGACCCCCGACGCAACGCCATTCAGGAGACCAGCGTGGACCAGATCGGACCATATATCAGCAAGTATGGCTTAGAAAATCATGGCCTAACGGGCATCTCGACAATCCATTGGAATCAGGCGGCGCCGCAGCTATATGAAGCCGGCTTGCGCCGCGGCGAAGGTGTCCTGTCCATTGACGGCGCCTTCGTGACCGAGACCGGCGAATATACCGGCCGGTCACCCAAGGACAAGTGGATGGTCGAGGACGCCTCGATCCATGATGACGTCTGGTGGGGCCCCGTCAATCAGCCGATCGCTCCGGAAAAGTTCAACATTGTGCATGGCCGCATGATGGATTATCTGCGCGACAAGGAAGTCTTCGTCCAGGATTGTTATTGCGGCGCCGATCCGACCTATCGGCTACCGGTGCGCATCATCACCGAAAACGCATGGCACAGCTTGTTTGCGCGCAACATGTTTATTCGCCCGCCGACCAGTGAAGCGGCTGGTTTCCAGCCCGAATGGACGGTCATTCAGGCGCCCAACTTCCAGTCCGTGCCGGAAATTGACGGCACCACCAGTGAAGTCTGCATTCTTGTCAATATCCCCAAGAAAACCGTCCTCGTCGGTGGCAGCCATTACACTGGCGAGATAAAGAAAAGCATCTTCGGCGTGATGAACTGGATCCTGCCGGCGCTCGGTGTCATGACCATGCATTGTTCGTCCAACATCGGACCAAAGGGCGATACGGCGATCTTTTTTGGCCTCTCGGGCACCGGCAAGACCACCTTGTCGTCGGATTCGACCCGGACGCTGATTGGCGATGACGAACATGGCTGGTCGGATAACGGCGTGTTTAATTTCGAAGGCGGCTGTTACGCCAAGACCATCAATTTGTCAGCCGAAGCGGAACCGGAGATTTATGCGGCGTCGCGCCGGTTTGGCACAGTGCTCGAAAATGTCGTGCTCGACCCAATAACCCGCGCGCCCGATTTCGACGATGGATCTCTGGCTGAAAACGCCCGGTCGTCCTATCCGCTGGATTACCTCGATAATATCAGCCTGTCGGGTATCGGCGGCCACCCGGATAATATCATCATGCTGACCGCCGATGCCTTCGGCGTTTTGCCGCCGATCAGCAAGATGACCTCGGAACAGGCCATGTACCACTTCCTGTCGGGTTACACCGCAAAGGTCGCGGGAACCGAACGCGGCATGACCAGCGGTGCGGAAGCGACTTTTTCGACCTGTTTTGGCGCCCCCTTCCTGCCGCGGCATCCGACTGTCTACGCCAAGCTGCTGGGCAAACGAATCGAAAATCACAAGGCAAATTGCTGGCTCGTTAATACGGGCTGGAGCGGCGGCGCCTATGGCGTCGGCTCACGCATGAAAATAGCCCACACCCGCGCCATGGTCCGCGCCGCCCTCGATGGCGAGCTAGCCTCAGTGGGCGTCACGCAAGACCCTAATTTTGGTCTGCTGATCCCGGACGGATGCCCCGATGTGCCGGGCGATGTGCTAACGCCACGCAACACCTGGTCCGACAAGACCGAGTATGATAGCACGGCGCAGCATCTCGCCCAGCGGTTTGAAGAAAACTTCAAGCAGTTTGAGAGCCACGTCGAAGACGATGTCAATAAGGCGGCAATTCGCGCCGCAGCTTGATAAATTGAATTTTACGCGATCGTAAATTCACGGGGCGGTCCCTTTGGCGAGGGCCGCCCCAAATTGTTTCCGCCTACCGCCAGCCTGCTCGATCGAA
>CAXMQC010000154.1:0-4013 GCA_964195285.1 Akkermansiaceae bacterium | reverse complement strand
GCCCCTAGTTAGCATACTCTGGGAATTCGATCCCCCGTTTATGCCTCCCTGTCCAACTTGAGCCGCTTCGCGCGGCTCATTTTTTTTTGACGTACCGAAATTATGGCGCTAACGTAGCCGCCGTGGGCAAGTTGGACAGGCAGGCAGACCAGCAGAATTAAGCACGGCCGGCGCCTCCCGTCAAAATTTCAGGGAGCCGTGAGTACCATTTACGGGTTCCGGATCGTGTCTGCTGTAACTGCTCCACAATAATAATAAGGGCCGCTCCTTCGGGGGCGGCCCAAAAATTTGTGGATCATCATATCGTTAGTTATTCCAAGGATATTTTAATGCAAAACAAACCGGCGCCGGCGCGCGACGATTTCAGGCACTTCATGGCGATCGCGACACGCTGGATGGATAATGACGTTTATGGCCATGTCAACAATGTCACCTATTACTCGTATTTCGATACGGTTGTGAATCACCATCTGATCGAGGTCGGGGGGTTGGACATGCATAGCGATACCACCGTTGGCGTTGTCGCCGAAACCGGGTGCCGCTTTATCAGCGAAATGCAGTTTCCCGATATCATCGATGCCGGCCTGCGCGTCACCCGCCTGGGCAACAGCAGCGTGACCTATGAGATCGGCCTGTTCCGCGGCGAATCGGACGAACCCGCGGCGCTTGGCCATTTCGTCCATGTCTGGGTCGATCGCGCGACCCGCCGTCCGGTGCCAGTTCCCGACAAGATCCGGCGGGCGCTGGTGCCGCTCGTCGTCGAGACCGGCTGACGCCACGCGCCCGCTCTGGATGACCACAATCAAAAAGGGCGCGCCGATTGGCGCGCCCCGGTCGTTTTACGCCGCTGTTCGAAGGTCAGGCGGCTTTCTTGCCTGGCAGCGCCTTTTTCGTACCGGCCTTGCCGATCTCGATGGTGCGGGGCTTTTTGGCATCGGGCACGTTTCGCACCAGCTCGACATGCAGCAAGCCGTTCGCCACATGCGCGCCGCTCACCTCGATATAGTCGGCCAGGCTGAAGCGCAGCTCGAAGGCGCGCCGCGCGATGCCGCGATGGATAAATGCGGCCTCTTCCTTTGCGGCCTTTTCGGGTGAACTCTTGACGGTCAGCTGGCCGTCATGGAGCTTGACTTCAAGCTCGTCCTCACCGAACCCGGCGACCGCAACCGCGATTTCGTAGGCGTCCTCGGCCGTCCTGATAATATTGTAGGGCGGGTAGGACGGCACCTCGCCGGCGCTGCCGTCAAGCAGCCGCAACATACGGTCGAAACCGACGGTGGAACGGGCGAAGGGGGAAAAATCGAAAGACGTACGCATAGCTTCATTCTCCTTTTAAAAAAGCGAGACTGTATGGTTGGTTCGCCATAAGGCCGAACCCGCCGGACTATCCGGCATTCTCATGTTCCGACCCGATCATCGGCATCGGGAACATAGTTCACATAAGCAATGATCCTTTGCTTTCAAGGGCCAGCATTGTTAACGCAGGGAAAATTTGTGAAATCCAAAAAAATGAGTTATATTAAGGGGTTACGTATATGCCGACGGGTGGAAATTGATCGGTGGGAGGATTAGGACATGACCGACGACAGGGACAAGAAAACCGCAGACGCCGCGCCGGCGCCAGTCTATTTCCGGGGAGCTTACGACGAGGCGTTCGACTTGTTGGTCGAGGCCCGCAACTATGTCGAAAACGACGTCGCGGCCTTCCAATATGCCGACAATCCACCGGATCCCATGGCGATGACCCAGGAAACCCTGCGGTTGACCTCTCGCCTGACCCAGGTCATGGCCTGGTTGATGGCTCAGCGCGCCCTGCAGGAAGGTGAAATCGGTGAAGAGGAATTCGTCAGGGACAAGTACCGGTTGGAAGGCCAACAGGTGTGCCTGAGACGCGCGATCGACGATATGGAAGAGGATTTGCCCGACGGGCTCAACGATCTCATGAACCGAAGCTACAGCCTCTACAGCCGCATTAATCGGCTGGACGGGCAATATGTAGAGGACGACGAGAAAAACTGAAAAAAGTTTTCGATCGGCGCAAGCAAAAAGCGGACGCCCGTCTTCGCGACCGCTTATGTCCGGCAAAAGGGCCCCGCTGGCCCCGGCGTCCGATTACTTCTTCAGACCGAAGCTCTCGAAGCGTTTGTTGAATTTAGCCACCTGGCCACCGGAATCGACGAGGCGATGCACGCCGGTCCAGGCCGGATGCGATTTCGGGTCGATCTCCAGCTTTAGGACGTCGCCCTCCTTGCCCCAGGTCGAGCGGGTCTTGTAGGTGGTCCCGTCGGTCATTTCGACGGTAATTTCGTGGTAGTCGGGATGAATGTCAGCTTTCATCGCTCAGTCCTCATACAAATCAGCGCGGCTATATAGCCGAGGATGCCGGGCATTGCAAGCACAGAGGTCGATAACTTGGCCCGGCCCGCTGCCATCAACAGAACATATTTCCATGATAGTCGAACCCGGACGTGGGGATATTCTATATATTGGGGGATATAGCGGTCGTGTTCAGTAAATTTTTCAGGGTGACGATATTGATCGCCGCCGCCCATACCGGGCTTGCGATTCTGTTCAGTTTCCTGTCTTCCTGGTATCCGATTGCAGATTCGGTCGCTCATTTTCGGTTTCATCTCACCGCGATCATGCTGCTGACAGCGGTCATGCTGGCAGTCCTTCGCGATTGGCGGTTTGCCGGTCTCTCGCTGGCTGTGTCAGTCGCTGGAATCGCCGGGATGGCGCCGGCCTTCCCAGCTTGGAGCGGCGCCGGCGCGGACGGCGATACGCCGACGATCAAGGTCGTTCAGCTCAACCTGTCGTACCGCAACACCACGCCGGATGCCGTGGCCGATTTCATCCGCGGCGAACAGGCGGATGTTGTAACCTTGCAGGAAGTGACCGGCAAAACCGAGCGCGTTATCGATCTTCTTGCCGAGGACTATCCCTACCGTGTTTCGTGCGCCGCCAAGCCTGTCGGCGGCCAGGCAGTCCTCTCGCGCCTGCCCATGGCGCCGGGCCAGTCCGAAGGCTGCGTCGGTGGGCGAGGCATGGTCTGGATGCGGGTTGTGGCCGGCGGGCAACAAGTAACAGTCGCGTCCCTGCATCTCCACTGGCCATATCCATTCGGGCAGGGGCTTCAGATCGACCGGTTGGAAGACACGCTGAAGAATTTGCCGCGCCCGGTTCTGCTGGCCGGTGATTTCAACGCGGCCCCGTGGAGCCACGCCGTTGACCGGATTGCACGAGCATCGGACACTACCGTCGCCGGCGGTTTGAGATTCAGTTTCGACATAAAATTAAGAGGTTGGACGCCGCCCTTGGCCATGCCGATCGACCATATACTGCTGTCGGAAGGCCTGACGCCGCTGGAGGTGAAGCTGGGCCCCGGTCCCGGCTCCGATCATCGCTCCGTCGTCGCGAGACTGGCTTTGCCGGCGGGCGGCGTACAGGATCAGGCAAAGGCGCCGTCGCCCCCGGCGAGCGAGCAAATCAACTGATCCACGACGGCCTTGTCTGGCCTCGCGCAGCTTGCCCCTTGCCATCTGCGCTCTCATATGCATTCTGGCGGCACGGCACTTGGAGAATTATCCGCTTCGCGTGGATTTTGCGCTGCGGGTGAACTTGACGAGGGAACCGGACACTGCGCCACCCCACCTACATGGATGCCGGCCTGAAGGAAGAAAGGGCGACGGCGAACGACATGCGGTTGCTGACCGCCCTGTTCGGCTTCGTGCGGCCATACTGGCTGGCGGCACTCGGCGCCGCGGTGGCGCTGGTCGTGGCGGCGGCCACCGTCTTGGCGCTCGGCCAGGGCCTTCGCACGCTGGTCGACAAGGGTTTCAGCCGCAACGACGCCGGCCTGCTGGACACGGCACTGCTGGTGATGCTGACTGTAATCCTGTTGCTGTCGGCGGCCACCTACAGCCGTTTCTATCTGGTTTCATGGATAGGCGAGCGCGTGGTGGCCGACATGCGCCGCGCTATCTTCGCCCATGTCATAAAACTCAGCCCCGGAT
>CAXMQC010000153.1:0-6560 GCA_964195285.1 Akkermansiaceae bacterium | reverse complement strand
GGAAGTCCGACAAGGTGGTGCTGCGCATGTATCGCGCCCGCGAGGTCGGCGCGGAGCATTCGCTGCATGCGGTGGTCGCGCAGCTGGCCCGCAATGCCGACCTGCCGATGCCCAAGGTCCATATCATCGAAAATGACCAGCCCAATGCCTTCGCCACCGGCCGCAACCCCGAAAATGCCTCGGTCGCGGCGACCACCGGCCTGCTGCGCAACCTGACCGCCACCGAGGTCAACGGCGTGATGGCGCACGAATTGGCCCATGTGAGGAATCGCGATACCCTGACCATGACCATCACCGCGACCCTTGCCGGCGCCATCGGGATGCTGGCCAACTTCGCGTTGTTCTTCCGCGGCCGGCGCAACGTCATAGGCGCGTTACTTGTAATGTTCCTGGCGCCGATGGCCGCCATGTTCGTCCAGATGGCGATCAGCCGCTCGCGGGAATACGAGGCCGACCGGATCGGCGCCGAAATCTGCGGCCATCCCGATTGGCTGGCCGATGCGCTGTACAAGATGGCCCAGGGCGCCCAGGCGATCGACAATCCCCAGGCCGAGGACAATCCGGCGACCGCCCATCTGTTCATCGTCAACCCGCTGCACGCACGCGCGCTCGGCGGCCTGTTCTCGACCCACCCGCCGATCGGCGAACGCATCCAGCGGCTGCGCGAAATGGCCGGCCAGCCCACGCCCACGCGCGGCGGGCCATGGGGATAGCCCGGGCGAGACAATTTCCCGCTTGCGCCGAGTCGGGTGTAACTCGTAAACCCGCGCGATGAAAGACGCCCGCGCCATCGCCCTTGTTTTGCTGCAGGATGTGCTGCGGCGCGGCCGGCCGCTTGACGAGGCGCTGGCCGCGAATGCCGATCTGCAGGCGCTGGAGGCGCGCGACCGCGGCTTCGCCCGGCTGCTGACCGCAACGGTGCTGCGGCGGCTCGGCCAGATCGATGCGGCGATCGACGAACGGCTGGACCATCCGCTGCCGGCCAACCGGACTGCCGTGCGCGACATTCTGCGACTCGGCGTGGCGCAGATCGGTTTTCTGGGCCTTGCTTCCCATGCCGCCGTGCATACCTCGGTCGAGCTGGTCGGCGGTGGCGGGCAGGCCGGCATGAAAGGGCTGGTCAACGCAGTGCTGCGGCGCACCGCCGAGGCCGGCGCGCTCAGCCCCGACGACCCCGGCCATCTGAACGTTCCCGACTGGCTGTGGCGTGATTGGGAAGAGGCTTTCGGGCCGCAGACCGCGGCCGCCATCGCCGCCGCCAATCTCGCCGAGGCGCCGCTCGATATCACCCTGAAATCGCACGGCGATGCGGAGCTCTGGGCCGAACGGCTGGCGGCGGAGATTTTGCCGACCGGCACGCTGCGCCGCGCCGCCGGTGGCGACGTAACCGGCCTTCCCGGATTCGACGAGGGCGCCTGGTGGGTTCAGGACGCGGCAGCGGCGCTGCCGGTCCGGCTGCTGGGCGATGTCGCGGGTATGCGGATTGCCGACCTCTGCGCCGCGCCGGGCGGCAAGACGGCGCAGCTGGCGGCCGCCGGCGCGACTGTCACCGCCGTCGATATCTCGAAGAAACGCCTGCGGCGGCTATCGGAAAACATGGCCCGCCTGGGGCTCGCCGCCGAGACCGTCACCGCCGATCTGACCAAATGGTCGCCGGGCGAGCTGTTCGACGCGGTGTTGCTGGACGCCCCCTGTTCGGCGACCGGCACGCTGCGCCGCCATCCCGACATCGCCTGGAACAAGACGCCCGACGATGTCGCCAAACTTGTGGGCGTACAGGACCGGCTACTGGCCGCGGCGCTGGCGCTGGTCAAACCCGGCGGGCTGCTGGTCTACGCCACCTGTTCGCTGTTGACCGGCGAGGGGGCGGCGCGCATCGAGGCCCTGCAAGCGTCGGGTGGCGGTGTCGAGCGGGTGCCAGTGACGCCCGATGAACTGCCCGATCTGGCCGACGCGGTCACGCCGGCGGGCGACTTGCGGACCCTGCCCTGCCACTGGCCGACGCGCGGCGGCATGGACGGTTTCTTCGCCACCCGCCTGCGCCGGGTATCGTAATACCAAGGAGCGTTAATAAAGACCCATTTGACCGGTTTCCCTTGTCCGCTGGTCAGGCGTGGTTCGGGCCGTGGCGCCGTGCGCCACCAGCGGAGCGCAACGCAGCCAGCGGTCAAGGGAAACCGGCCTCCGGTGGGTCTTTATTAACGCTCCTTGGTATAACTGCGCCGATCGCCGGTTCGCCGCTTGCGCGCGCGCCGGAAAACTTCTAGGAAAAAGGCCATGCAACAGCCGACCCGAATCGCCCCCTCGATCCTCTCAGCCGACTTCGCCAATCTCGGCGAGGAAGTTCGCGCCATCGACCGCGCCGGCGCGGATTATGTCCATATCGACGTCATGGACGGCCATTTCGTGCCCAATATCACGATCGGCGCCGGTGTCACCAAGGCGCTGCGCCCGCATAGCGACAAGGTCTTCGACGTGCATTTGATGATCGCGCCGGTCGATCCTTTTGTCGAGGGTTTCGCGAAGGCCGGGGCGGATATCATCACCGTCCATGTCGAGGCCACGCCGCATGTGCATCGCACCATCCAGCTGATCAAGAGCCTGGGCAAGAAAGCCGGGTTGTCGCTCAATCCGTCGACGCCGGCCGCTGCCGTCGATTGCCTGCTCGACGATCTCGACCTGGTGCTGGTGATGAGCGTCAATCCCGGTTTCGGCGGGCAGGCCTTTATCGAATCACAGCTCGACAAGGTGGCCGAACTGCGCCGCCGTATCGACGAGTCGGGCCGCGAGATCGACCTGGAGATCGACGGCGGCATCAATTTCGAGACCGCGCCGCGCGCCATCGCGGCCGGCGCGGACGTACTGGTGGCGGGCACCGCGACCTTCACCGGCGGCCCCGACGCGTACGGGGCCAACATCCGCCGGCTGCGCGGCGAAGACTAGTATTTTTTGAAGGATGGCACTGACATGGGCGGGCTTCCGGTACGCATCCGTACGGATCTGTCGGACCTCCTGCGCCGAGCGGTACGGGGCCTGTTTTCGCTGCCCGGTTACCGCCTGACGCTGATCGGACGAACGCCGGTGGCGTTGCAGGTTGCCCCGGCCGACCCCTGGCCGGGTCGGGCCGACCGGGGCGCGGCGCTGCTGACCGGGCAGTTTCACTTCGCCGCCTGCGAACCGGAGCCCGGAGAGGACATCTGGTATCCGCCGGATGCGCCACCGGAATGGCTGGCGGCGATGCATGGTTTTGTCTGGCTGCGGGATCTGATGATGCTGGGCGGCGACGATGCCCGCCAGCTGGCGCGACGGTTGACCACCGATTGGATCGAACGCAATGACCGCTGTTCGTCGCCGGCCTGGCACAGCGACGTCGTCGCGGCCCGAATCGTCGCCTGGCTGTCCCATTACGATACTTTTTTCGCCAGCGGCGAGGACAGCTTCCGCCAGGCGGTCATCGCGTCGATTGCGGCCCAGCTTCGCCATCTCGAACGGGCATGGCGGCTGGAGACCGCGGGCGCCGGCCGGATCGCCGCGGTGAAGGCATTGATCTACGGCGCGCTCTGCCTGGGAAGCCGCGAGAAAACGGAACGGCGGCTGGCGGTGCTGGTGGCCGAGCTGGATCGCCAGGTGCTGGCCGACGGCGGCCATACCGAGCGTAATCCGGGCCGATTGCTGGACGTTCTGCGCGACCTGTTGGAAATACGGTCGACACTTGGCGCGGCGCAGTTCGAGGCGCCGGAGCCGATCCAGCAGGCCATCGACCGCATGGCGCCGATGCTGCGCTACCTGCGTGGTGGAGACGGCGCGCTGGGGCGGTTTAACGGGGCCGGCGGCGAAGACCCGCTGATGCTCAGCGCGGTGCTCGATCAAGCCAGCCCAAGGGGCAAGCCCGCCGCGCGCGCGCCGGCCACCGGCTTCGAGCGGATGACCGCCGGCAATCTGACGGTGCTGGTCGATTCGGGCACGCCGGCCGGACCACCCTGGGATGTCGGCACCCATGCCGGAACCCTGAGTCTGGAAGTGACGATCGGGCGGGAGCGGCTGATCGTGAATTGCGGGGCGGCGCCCTGCGACGGCGACCATTGGCGGATGGCCGAGCGCGCCACCGCAGCCCATTCGACGGTGACCGTCAATGACCGGAATTCGAGCGGTCTGCTGGCCAACGGGCATGTCGGCGGCCGGATCGCCCAGGTGACGGGCGAAGGAGACAGCACCAACGGCGCGACGCTGGTCGATATGAGCCATGATGGTTATCTGCGCTCCGACGGCATCACCCACCGGCGCCGGATATTCCTGTCGGAAAATGGGACCGACCTGCGGGGCGAGGATACGCTGACGGGGCGCGGCGGGATACCGTACGCCGTACGTTTCCACCTGCATCCCGCGGTCGACGCCAGCCTGCTGCAGAACGGCACGGACGCATTGCTGCGATTGCCGCGGGGCGGCGGCTGGCGGCTGCGCTGCAGCCAACCGCTGGCACTGTCGGAAAGTATCTATTTCGATGATGCGCCGGAGCCCCGGCGGACCAGCCAGATCGTCGTATCCGGCATGACCGCTGGCGGCGTGACCACGATAAAATGGGCGCTGCGGCGCGAAGCCGGTGGCGAGCAGTAGCGCGACTGATGGACGCGGCGCCGCCCCCTTGCCACGGCCCGGGCCGCCCACTAAGAAGTCGGCCAAGTCTCAAATTGCACAATCGGGGAATCATCCATGTCCGACCAGACAATCACCTGCGCCCTGATTTCCGTCTCCGACAAGTCGGGGCTGGTGGAATTCGCGCAATATCTGGCCGGCCGCGGGGTCGCGATCCTGTCCACCGGCGGCTCGGCGAAAACGCTGCGCGAGGCCGGCCTCGCGGTGGTGGAAGTCTCCGACCATACCGGTTTCCCGGAAATCATGGACGGCCGCGTCAAAACCCTGCACCCGGTGATCCATGGCGGGCTGCTGGGCCGGCGCGACGACGACCGGCACCAACAGGCGATGTCGGATCACGATATCACGCCGATCGATCTGCTGGTCGTCAACCTCTACCCGTTCGAGGAAACCGTGGCCCGCGGCGGTGATTTCGACGCCTGCATTGAAAATATCGATATCGGCGGGCCGGCGCTCATTCGGGGCGCCTCGAAGAACCATGAATTCGTCACGGTCGTCACCGACACCGGCGATTATCAGGCGGTGATCGATGAGATGGAGGCCAACAAGGGCGCCACCACGCTGGCGTTGCGCCGACGCCTGGCCGCCAAGGCGTACGCCCGTACCGGCGCCTACGACGCCGCCATCGCCGGCTGGTTCGCGCGCGAGCTGGGCCAGGAACTGCCGGATCCGCTGGCTTTGGGCGGCAGGTTGAAACAGACCCTGCGCTATGGCGAAAACCCGCACCAGAAGGCCGCCTTCTATACCGGTGGCGCGACGCGGCCCGGCATCGCCGGCACAAGACAGATCCAGGGCAAGGAGCTGAGTTTCAACAATCTGAACGATACCGATGCCGCCTTCGAGCTGGTCGCAGAGTTCGACCGGCCGGCGATCGCCATCATCAAGCATGCCAACCCGGCCGGTGTCGCCGAGTCCGACAGCTTGGCGACAGCCTATGCCAGCGCGCTGGCCTGCGACCCGGTCAGTGCCTTCGGCGGCATCATCGCCGCCAACCGCGAACTGGACGCCGATACCGCCCGGCAAATCGCCGACCTGTTCGCCGAGGTCGTCATCGCGCCGGGCGCCAGTGCCGAGGCGAAGGAAATCCTGGCCGATAAGAAGGCGTTGCGATTGCTGCTGACCGGCGCCATGCCCGACCCAGGCGAGGCCGGCCTGACAATGCGGTCGCTGGCCGGCGGTTATCTGGTGCAGACACGCGACGCCGGGCGCCTGCGCGTAGCCGACCTGAAGATGGTCACCAAGCGCGCCCCCACCGATGGCGAAATGCGCGACATGCTGTTCGGCTGGAAGGTCTGCAAGCATGTGAAGTCCAACGCCATCGTCTATGCCCGCGATAGCGCGACGGTCGGTGTCGGCGCCGGCCAGATGAGCCGCGTTGATTCGGTACGCATCGCCGCCCATAAATCCGGTGAACATGCCGGCACGCGGGGTTCGGTGGTTGCCTCCGACGCGTTCTTCCCGTTTGCCGACGGCCTGCTGGCCGCCATCGAGGCCGGCGCCACCGCGGCAATCCAGCCCGGTGGCTCGGTGCGCGATGAAGAGGTCATCAAGGCCGCCGACGAGGCCGGCATCGCCATGGTCTACACCGGCATGCGCCATTTCCGGCATTAATACCAAGGAGCGTTGACAAAGACGCATTTGATGGGACTTCGCGGCCCGCCCGGGCTGGCGCGGTCAGTAGCGCGATGCACCCCGCATCGGGCAAGGGCCGCAACGCATCCGGCGGACCGCGAAGCCCCACCGGAGGCCGGTTTCCCTTGACCGCTGGCTGCGCTATGGCCCGCTTGTGGTGCGGCGCGGCGCCACGGCGCGAACCACGCCTGACCAGCGGACAAGGGAAACCGGTCAAATGGGTCTTTATCAGCGCTCCTTGGTATAAACCGGGAGGTTAGCGGCGCGCGACCACT
>CAXMQC010000152.1:0-3841 GCA_964195285.1 Akkermansiaceae bacterium | reverse complement strand
AACCTGGGACCGTCGGTCGGCGTGTTGAAACCGCTGGCACTGGCGGATGGGATATCGTCCTCGCCCTATTTCGAGACTGCCGAAATCGACCTCAAGCCCTGGCTGCTGACCGCGGCGTTGATCTTGCTGCTGGCCGACGGGCTGGCGTCGCTGGCGATGCGCGGATTTGCGCGCCCGCCGGCACGGGCAACAGCGTCGATCATGGTCGCGCTCATGGTGCTGGCGGGTGCATTGCCGCCCGGCCCCGCGGCCGCCCAGGACGCCGATGTCAAGGCACTGGAGGCAACCGCGTCGACGCGGCTGGCCTATGTCATCACCGGCCTGCCATCCGTCGACGAGATCAGCCATGCCGGCCTGAAGGGCCTGAGCCTGATCTTGAACCGGCGCACCGCCGTGGAAGCGGCCGAGCCTATGGGCGTGAATTTGGAAATCGACGATCTGGCTTTCTATCCCCTGCTCTATTGGCCGATCACCCAGGAACAACAGCCGTTGGCGCCGGAAACGGTCGCGCGGCTGAACCGCTATATGGATAACGGCGGCACCATCCTGTTTGATACACGCGACGGCAATTACGGCGGCGCTGGTGCCGGACCCGGTGGCCAGCGCATGCGGGAACTGGCGGAGGGCCTGGACATTCCGCGCCTGCTGCCGGTGCCGGTAGACCATGTGCTGACCAAGGCGTTCTACCTGACCCAGGATTTCCCGGGCCGCTGGGCCGGCGACCGGGTCTGGGTCGAGCAGCCCGGCGAACGTGTCAATGACGGCGTGTCGCGGGTCATCGTCGGCGGCAATGACTGGGCGGCGGCCTGGGCGCTCGACAAGTCGGGCCTGCCGCTATATCCGGTGGTGCCGGGCGGCGAACCCCAGCGCGAGATGGCCTTCCGCTTCGGCGTCAATCTGGTGATGTACACTTTGACCGGCAATTACAAATCCGACCAGGTGCATGTGCCGGCCATCCTGGAAAGGCTGGGGCAATAACGATGTCCGTTACGTCAGTCCAATTCGCCCCACTGCTGCCATGGATTGCCATCGTAATTCTGGCAAGCCTGTCGCTTGTCGCTTTCCTGCCGGGCATCTGGTTCCAGGCGCGTGGCACGGGCTGGCGCATGCTGGCGGCGCTGGCAATCCTGCTGGCGCTGACCAACCCGTCGCTGGTCGAAGAAGAGCGCGACCCGCTGAAGGATGTCGCGGCGATCGTGATTGACGACAGCCCGAGCCAGGGTGTCGGCGATCGGCGCGCGAGGACGGCCGAAGCGCTGGACAAGATTCGCAACAGACTTGCCGAACTTGACGGTACCCTGGAGGTCCGCGAACTCACCCTGCGCCACAAGACCATAGTGGCGGCGGACGAGGGAACCAAAGCCGTCGACCCCCTGACGCGCCTGCTGGCGGACGTCCCGCCGCGCCGCCTGGCCGGGGTCATCATGCTGACCGACGGGCAAATCCATGACATACCCGACACCGTGGAAGGCGCCGGACTGCCGGGACCGGTCCATGTCCTGTTGACCGGCGACCGGGATGAGCAGGACCGCCGCCTGGTTGTCACCCGCGCGCCCAGCTATGGCATTGTCGGCGACCCGCAGTCGGTGACCGTCCAAATTGAAGACCGGGACGCCGAGCCGGGCGGGCTGGCCAATATCGAGTTGCGTTTCCCCGACGGCACGGTGCGCGAATTTTCGGCCGAGATCGGCAAGGACACGGAAATCCCGGTTACCCTGGAACATGCGGGCCCGACCATCCTCGAGCTCTCGGTCGATGGCGGCCCGAACGAGTTGACGCTGACCAACAACCGCGCGGTCATCGAAATCAACGGTGTACGCGACAGGCTGCGAGTGCTTCTGGTGTCGGGCGAACCGCATGCCGGCGAGCGCACCTGGCGTAATCTGTTGAAGTCCGATCCGTCGGTCGATCTGGTCCATTTCACCATCCTGCGGCCGCCGGAGAAACAGGACGGCACGCCGATCAGGGAACTGTCGCTGATCTCGTTCCCGACGCGCGAGCTGTTCGAAGTGAAGCTTCACGAATTCGACCTGGTGATCTTCGACCGCTATCGCCGCCGCGGCGTGCTGCCACCGATCTATTTGCAGAATATCGTCGATTACGTGCTGGCCGGCGGCGCCCTGCTGGAGGCGGTAGGCCCCACTTTCGCCAGCCCTTACAGCATCTACCGCACACCACTGGGCAGCGCCCTGCCGGGCGAGCCAACCGGTGAAGTGATCGAACGCGGCTTCAAGCCCGTCGTCACCACGACCGGCAACCGGCATCCGGTCACCGCCGACCTTCCGGGCAGCGGCGAGGATGGCACCGAGCCGTCCTGGGGCCGCTGGCTGCGGCAGATCGACGTGCAGGCGCGACGCGGCCAGGTCCTGATGGACGGCGCCGACGGAAAGCCGCTGGTGATCCTCGACCGGATCGGGCTGGGCCGGGTGGCGCAGATCAACAGCGACCATATCTGGCTGTGGGCCAGGGGCTTCGAGGGTGGCGGCCCGCAGGCCGAACTGCTGCGTCGCATGGCGCATTGGCTGATGCAGGAGCCGGATCTCGAGGAAGAAGCCATCAGCGCCACGGTGGAGGGCGACAAGCTGGTGATCGAACGGCGCAGCGTCGAGCCCGACGATTGGCCGATCGAGGTGCAAACGCCGGACGGCGAAATCCAGGCCGTGGAGCTGACCGAAACCCGGCCCGGCCGTTACGAGGCAACGCTGCCGGTCGAACAGGCCGGCCTCTATCGGGTCAGCGACGGGATCAATGTGGCGATGGCGGCGGTCGGCGCGCTGAACCCGCTGGAATGGGCCGATGTCCGCACCAGCGAAACCGTACCGGCGCCACTGGCCGAGGCCACGCGGGGTACCGTCAACTGGCTGGCCGACGGGCTGCCGCAGATCCGCCGCACCGCACCCGACCGCAACCCGTCGGGCCGAGGCTGGATCGGCCTTGTCGCCAATGGCGACTATCTGGTTATCGGCGCGCGCCAGATCCCGGCCCTGCCGGCCTGGCTGGCCCTGATACTGGCGCTTGGCATGGCCGTCATCGCCTGGCGCCGCGAAGGGCAATAGGCAACCGTCCCGCGCAGAGCCCACCCGGGAGCCGCTCTACGGAGTGCCCGCCGGAGCGCAAAAGAGCGATTCCATATGGCCGAAAAGGCCATTTCCGGCACGGTGACGGGACCGCCGACGCTTGGCCGGCGGCCCCGATACGCTTCCGGTTCGACGCGCTATTCGTCTTTGCCGGTCCCCTCAAGCGGATAAAGCACGAACACGCCATCCCCGCCGCTGAGCAATCCCCGACCCGGCGGAATTTCGTCGATCGCCGTGTAGTCGAACGACTGTACGTTGGAACAGGCGGCGAGCGCGCCCACCGCGGCAATAGCCAGAATTCGCCGAGCCGCGCGTTGCAGGTTGTGCCCTTTGATCAGTTCAAGCATCGTTCAGTCCTCAGAATTTGATCCGGACGCCGCCGAGCACGGCCAGGATATCATCGAAGTTTTCACCGACCCGGTCGAGCTCGTGGTTGCGCACGCCGAGGTAAAACTCGGTCCCGATTTTGTCGAATTTCTGCACCACGGCCAAGCCGTAAGAAGTGAATTCGTCGCCTAATGTTTCCACGTCCTCCGCCGAAGCGTAATCAATGGAAAAGGCAGTACTTCTGCCGTCACCCTTCATGATATAGCCGACTTTGGCATACCAGAAGACAGGGTCCCGCGTTGAGCCGTCAATATCGCGCTGGCCGTATGCGCCGGTGAGATTGAAACCCGAATCGTGCAGGATGGAAGCCGACCCGTTGATCTGCGGATCGGTAGAACCATTGACCGCATAGGCGGCAGCCGCGGCAAGCTTGAGCC
>CAXMQC010000151.1:0-4628 GCA_964195285.1 Akkermansiaceae bacterium | reverse complement strand
GCCGCCCTATATCGCGCTGATCGCCTCGATCGCCTTGTTCATCGCATCCGAAGAGATTTTTCGCATCGTTTTCGGCGCCTACGGACTTTCCTATACCGCGCCGCCGCTTCAAGGCACGGTCACGATTCCCGGCACCACCATGCTGCTAAAACAGGCCGAAATCCTGGTGATCGTCATGGCGGTCCTTTTGCTGATGATCCTGGCCAGTTTCTCCCAGCGCACCCGCACCGGCGTGGCCTGGCGGGCGACGGTAACCGACCCGGCAATCGCCGAGTCCTTCGGCGTCAACATCAAGAACATCCGGTATCTCAACTTCTTTATTGGCTCGGCTCTGGCCGCGATCGCCGGGGTTCTTGTCGCACTGCTCAACAATTTGGTTGAACCGACCATGGGTTCGGTGCCCTCCTACAAGGCACTCGCGATCATCGTGTTGGGCGGGCTCGGCAGCATACGGGGCGCCCTGATCGCATCGCTCGCCCTTGGGGTAATTGAATCCTACGGGACCGTCTATGCCGGCAAACTGCTGGACCGCGACGCTATTGCCTTCGCCTTCCTGATCCTCGTCCTGATGATCAGGCCGCAGGGCCTGCTGACGCGGTCGTAAGATATATTATGGCCTACGAGATAAGCCTCGCTACCGCCATGGGCATTTCCGTGCTGTTTGCCTTGAGCCTTAACTTCATTACCGGCTTTTGCGGACAGATTTCACTGGGACACGCCGCATTTCTGGGTATTGGCGCCTATGTTTCGGGGATGCTGTTGAAGGCTGGCTGGCCATTGCTTGCCACCCTGCCGTTCGCGGCCCTCGCGGCGGGCCTCGTCGGTATCGGCGTCGGATTGACCAGCTTGCGCGTGCGCCACGATTTCCTTGCCATCACGACCATGGGCGTCGGCTTTCTGTTCGTTGGAATCGTGCGCCAACAGGATGCTCTTGGCGGCGAACTTGGCATATCCGGCATCCCGTCCTCGGGTCTCGGCAAGCCGGGTTTTCTGGTTCTGGTCATCGTCTGTGCGGCGCTGTTCGCCCTGTTCAGCCTGTTGGTGCGGCGCAGTTGGATGGGCCGGGCATTCGACGCCATCGCCGAAGACGAAGATACCGCACGGGTTCTCGGCATCGATGTCGCCGGATACAAACTGGCGGCCTTCGCCATCGGCACCGCCGTCGCCGGGATCGCCGGCGCGCTTTATGCCCAGAATATCCGGTTTGTCGGGCCCGACAGTTTCGGTTTCGTCGAGTCCGTGACCGTGCTCTCGATGGTCGTCGTCGGCGGCATCGGGTCGATCGCCGGCGTCGCGGTAACGGCCGCGGTCCTCAGCGCCCTGCCCCTGTGGTTCCAGTTCATCGACGACTACAAGCTTCTGCTATACAGCGCCCTGCTGTTCGCCATGATGCGGTTTTGCCCGGACGGACTTGCCGGCCTTGCCCGCCGCCTCATGCGCCGCACAACGCAAAGAGGCGCGCGATCATGACAGCGTTGCTCGCCATCGAAGACGTGACCGTGCGGTTCGGCGGCGTCATCGCCGTCGATAAAGTCTCGCTGTCGCTAAAAGACGGCGAATTGCTTGGATTCATCGGCCCCAACGGCGCCGGAAAAACGACACTTCTGCGGGCGATCATCGGCATGGTAAATCCACAGCAAGGCAGGATCAGCCTTCTGGGCAAGCCGCTTGACCGTCTGCCAGTGCACCAGCGGATACGTGCCGGACTAGCGCTCGCCCAGCAGATCGTCAAGCCGTTCCGCAGCATGACCCTGGCAGAAAACGTGGCCCTGGCGCTCGGCGCGCACAAGACCAGGTCGCCTTGGGGCGCGATGGCCCATCGGGGCAATGCGCAAGAACTTCAGGCCGCCCGTGGATTGTTGGCACGCGTCGGGCTCGGCGACGCCGCGGACCGAATGCCCGCGGAATTGCCGCTCGGATTTCTGAAACGGCTCGAACTTGCCCGCGCGCTGGCGCTTGATCCAAAGCTGCTCCTGCTCGACGAGCCCCTGGCCGGCCTGAACCAGGCTGAGGCCGGCGCCATGGCCGACACCATCGCCGACATCAATCGCGATGGTCAGTCGATCGTCTTGATCGAGCATAATTTGCGCGAAGTCACCCGCATCTGCCCACGGCTCTATGTCCAGGATAATGGCCGCAAACTCGCCGATGGTCCGACCGGCGAGGTGATGAAAGACAGGCATGTTCTCGAAGCCTATTTGGGGAGCAGCACCGATGCTGAAGCTTGATAGGGTGACCGCGGGTTATGGCGATATTCTCGCTATCGAGGAGGTCAGTTTCGAGATCCCGCAAGGCTCGATGTTTGCCTTGCTCGGCGCCAATGGCGCTGGAAAATCGACAACCATGATGACGATCGCAGGCCATGTAACGCCCAGATCAGGCACAATCCTGTTCGAGGGGGACGACCTGGCCAACCTGCCCACCGCACGGCGCGCCGCGCGCGGAATTGCCGTCGTTCCCGAGGGCCGCCGGCTTTTCCCCGATCTTTCGGTGATGGAAAACCTCGTTGTCGGCGGTTACAGCCGACCAGGCGGCGAACAGCGCGCGCGCATGGACGAAATCGTCAGCTATTTCCCCCGGCTCGGCGAACGGCTCGGACAACGCGCCGGTTCTCTGTCCGGTGGCGAGCAGCAGATGCTTGCCATGGGCCGGGCCCTGATGGCCGCGCCGCGCCTGCTGTTGATTGACGAACTTTCGCTCGGACTGATGCCCAAGGTGGTCGATGATTGCTATGATGTCGTCACGCGCCTGCGCCGATCTGGATTGACAATTTTACTGGTCGAACAAAATACAGAACGCGCGCTATCGGTCGCCGACCATGTTTGCGTGCTGGAATCGGGCCGCATCGCGTGGTCGGGAAGCGCCGCAGACGCGCGCCGCAACGAAGCGCTGGTGCAAGCCTATCTTGGTGTATCGGCGGAGGTGACGTCATGAACACCACATATTTTGAGTCCGGCAGAAGTTGGAGCGCCATAGCATGACCGAACAGCTGATCCTCACGCCCGGGCTGGTCAACCTGGCACAGTTGCGCCGGATCGCCGCCGGCGACATAGCGGTGGCGCTTGACGCATCCTGTGATGCGGGCATCGCCGCCGCCACCGCGCTGATCGACCGGATCGTCGCCGAGGACCGGACGGTCTATGGCATCAGTACCGGTTTCGGCCTGCTGGCCAACAAGCGAATTCCGCAGGCCGACCTGGCGGCGCTGCAGCGCAATCTGGTGCTGTCCCATTGCACCGGCGTTGGCGCAGCCCTGCCGGACGATGTGATCCGGTTAATGCTGGCGCTCAAGGCCGTGGGGCTGGCGCGCGGCCATTCCGGCGTTCGCCGCGAGCTGATCGACATGCTGTTGCAGCTTCTCAATGCCGAGGTTTATCCGGTGATCCCGTCGAAGGGATCGGTCGGGGCATCCGGTGACCTGGCGCCGCTGGCGCATCTGGCGGCGGCCCTGCTCGGGGTCGGCGAAGTCCGTTACCAGGGCAAGGTCCTGCCCGCGGCCTTCGGGCTGAAGCATGCGGGACTGGCGCCGCTGGCACTGGCGCCCAAGGAAGGGCTGGCGCTGATCAACGGTACCCAGGTTTCCACCGCGCTGGCCCTGAAAGGCCTGTTCGCCACCGGCGACCTGTTCGCCGCAGCCGCCGTGTCCGGGGCGCTGGCGACCGATGCCGCCCAAGGCAGTGACGTGCCCTTCGATCCGCGCATCGCCGGCGCGCGCGGCCAGATCGGCCAGATCGCCATGGCCGGGGTCTACCGGCGGCTGATGGCCGGCAGCGCGGTGCGTGACTCCCATGTCGAATGCCCGCGCGTGCAGGACCCCTACTCCTTGCGCTGCCAGCCCCAGGTGATGGGCGCCTGCCTCGACCAGATTGCCCATGTCGCGGTGATCCTCGAGCGCGAGGCCAATGCCGTCACAGACAATCCGCTGCTGTTCACGCAAGACGGCGACGTGCTGTCTGGCGGCAACTTCCATGCCGAACCGGTGGCGATGGTGGCCGACAATCTGGCGCTGGCGATCGCCGAGACCGGGGCGCTGGCCGAACGGCGCATCGCGCTGCTGCTGGACCCTACCTTCAGCGGCCTGCCGGCCTTCCTGGTGGCCGAGGGCGGCATCAATTCGGGCTTCATGAACGCACAGGTAACGGCCGCCGCCCTGGTGTCGGAGAACAAGGGCCTGGCCCACCCGGCCAGCGTCGACAGCCTGCCGAAATCGGCCAACCGCGAAGACCATGTATCGATGGCGACCTGGGCGGCGCGGCGATTGGGCGAGATGACCGAGAACGCGGCCACCGTGATCGCATTGGAACTGCTGTGCGGGGCGCAGGGTATCGAATTCCACCGGCCACTGAAAAGCTCGGCCGCGCTGGAAGAGGTAGTCGCCGAGGTCCGAACCAACGTCGCGCCATGGGACAGCGACCGTTATTTCGCCGCCGATATCCAACCGGTCCTGGCGATGGTCACCAGTGGCACGCTGCGCCGCTTCATGCCGGGCCTGCTGCCCGACGACGACTAATACCAATGGAACCGTTTCTGTTTCACCAGGGAACCGGGCCACTGCTGGTCAGCATGCCGCATGTGGGGCTGCATATCCCCGATGATATTGCGGCCGGCATGACCGGTCTCGCCCTTAC
>CAXMQC010000150.1:0-5232 GCA_964195285.1 Akkermansiaceae bacterium | reverse complement strand
CAGAAAGTGAAGTTTTTCGATTTCGGCGGCGCTGGAAACACCCGAAATCGTCATCAGTCCGGCCACGCCCGCGGCGCAGGCCAGAGCTTTATACATCGATTTCATCCGCATGGATTTACCTCCCATAGGAAAAAGCGGTTGATCAATCATCCACGGGCATCGCGCCCGATGGTTACAGGTTCAGAGAACGATGGAACCTTATCGGCCTTAACTTTCGCCAACCTTTCGTTCCAATGGGTGGTGTTGGAAAGCAAAAGATCATAGTCTTTTGAGTACCCGGAGCCGAATAAACGAAAGACATTCCAGTTGAGGGTTTTGCTGGTAGAAGACGATGTCATGCTCGCCGACGGCTTGATGCGTTCGCTCAAGCAAGCCGACTACACGGTCGACTGGACCGCCGATGGCGAGGAGGCGGAAGCCATCTTGCGTATCCAGGAATTCGATCTTGTCGTCCTCGACCTGACTCTCCCCCATATGGACGGGCTGGAAATCCTGCGCCTGCTGCGATCGCACAAGGTGCTGGTGCCGGTGCTGATTATCACCGCCCGCTCCGAGGTCGATGACCGCATCAAGGGTCTCGACCAGGGTGCCGACGACTATCTGACCAAACCGTTCGAGATGGGCGAGTTCGATGCGCGTGTCCGGGCCTTGTTGAGGCGCGACCGGGCCGACGGGCTGGAAGTGCTGTCCTGCGGCTCTCTATCGCTCGATATGGTGGCGCGGCGCGCCTATATGGGCGATCAGCCACTGGATCTGCCAAGGCGGGAATTTCACTTGCTCGAAGTCCTGCTGTCGCGTCACGGACGTATCATCAGCAAGGATCAGATCATCGACTCGATTTCGGATTTCGACGACGAGTTGACTCCGTCCACGGTGGAAATCTATGTCCACCGGCTGCGTAAAAAGCTCGAGACGGCGGATGTGACGATCCGTACGGTTCGCGGTGTCGGGTACATCCTGGAATGAGCGTCAGGTTTGCACCGACTTGGTCGATCCGGCGGCGTGTCCTGGCCTGGCTGTTTGCGGCCATGGCGCTGGTCTTCTCCGCTAACCTGATCAGCAGCTACTACAGCAATATTGATGCGGCGGACAGCGCCTATGACCGGCTGCTCCTGGCGTCGGCCTCGGCCATAGCCGAACGAACGGCGGTTCGCGGGGACGGGCTGTATGTGGACATCCCCTACGTCGCCCTGGACATGCTGGCGTCAACGGCGCAAGACCGCGTTTTCTATGCCGTCTCCGCGCCGGATGGAAAGGTGGTCACGGGCTATGAGGATTTGCCTTCGCTGAACCCTGCGGCAAGTGGCGACGCTCTGCAGCGTCCAGTGTTCTACAACGCCATCTACAAACAAGTGCCGGTGCGTATTGTGGCGCTTCGGTCCTTTGTTACCGGTAGCAACCTGTCGGGTTACGTGACTATTCTGGTTGCTCAAACGCGGGGCGACCGCGACGGTCTGACCTACAGTCTGCTGCGACAAAGTGCTTTGTGGATGCTGGTTATCGCCATCGCCGGCGCGATCGCGGCCTGGTTCGGCGTCAGCATCGGCCTCAGGCCCCTTGTGCTGTTGCGCGAGGCGTTGGGACGCCGCTCCCCCGATGACATTCGCCCGGTTCTGCACAACGTACCGAGCGAATTCAAACCGCTGGTGGGGGCTATCAATGGAATGTTGCACCGCCTTGATGAAGGAGTCCGATCCATGCGCAACTTCATCAGCGATGCCTCCCATCAGCTTAAGACGCCGTTGGCCAGCCTGCAGGCGCAAAGCGAGATGGCGCTGCGCGAAACAAATCCCGACGATGTCCGCGAGGCGCTGGCCAAGGTCAATAAAAGCGCGCAGCGGACAAGCCGTCTGGTCCAGCAATTGCTGTCCCACGCCCGGGCCACCGAGCCAACCCATGCCTTCGCCGACATGGACCTGGCGACCCTGGTCCGGGAAAACATAGAAATATTTCTGCCGGCGGCCGTCGCCAAGGATATCGATCTCGGCTATGAAGGCGATGAACGGGCGCCGATGTTCGGCGACCGGGCGTTGATCGGCGAGTTGATTCTCAACCTCGCGGACAATGCGATAAAATATTCGCCCAGGGGATCCATGGTCACGCTTGGCGTCCATGGCCAGGGAACATCGGTGTGCCTGACCATCGAGGACGACGGCCCGGGAATCCCGGAGGAAAACCGGAATGGCGTGTTCGAGCGATTCGTCAGATTGCAGAATACCACCGTCGAGGGTTGCGGCTTGGGGTTGGCTATCGTAAGCGAGATCGCCGGCCGCCATGGCGCGGTAGTAACGCTGGGCGATGCCGCGAAAGGGGGATTGCGGGTCGAGATCGTATTCCCTGCCGAATTGCCGGAAGAGGTGTGAAATGAACCTTCGATACCGCTTCGAAATTTCTTGGTTCGCGGGTTTATTGTTGTTGTTGAGCACCGGGCCTTCGCTGGCGGAGCTCGCCCGCTTCGAGGCTCTGGGAACGCCCACCGATAGGCTCGTCATCTACAGTTCCGCCGACATCGACCGTATCATCTCTCTGATTCTTGCGTTCCAGGAACAGGCCCCCGGGGTCGCCATCGATTATCACGAGCTGGATACCCTCGATATCCATCAGCAGGTCATCAGTGAAACCGATGCCGGCAAGCCGACGGCCGATCTGGCATTGAGTTCCGCCATGGATTTGCAGATCAAACTGGTCAATGACGGCTACAGTGCGCCGTACTTTTCGGAGGAGACGAGGGCCCTGCCTGGCTGGGCGAATTGGCGCAACGAGGCCTTCGGCTTTACCTATGAGCCGGCGGTGATCATCTACAACCGTGCCCTTGCGCCCGAGCTGGAGCGAGTCGTCAGCCGCTTCGAGCTGGCGAAAGTGCTGAGCGACGAAAGTCTCAATTTGCGAGGCCGTGTTGCTACTTATGACCCTGAGCATAGTGGTCTTGGCTACCTGTTCGGAACGCAAGATGCGGTCCAGTCCGAGGATTTCTGGTATCTGGCGCGCAGCCTCGGCGACAGCGATGTGCAGCTGATGACCAGTTCCGCGTCGATGATCAACAAGGTGGCCAGTGGCGAAGCTTTGATCGCCTACAATGTCCTTGGATCCTATGCGTTGGCCCGGACCCGGGACAATCCGGATCTGGCCATTACCATTCCCCATGACTATTGTCTGGTGATGTCCCGAATAGCGGTTGTCACCAAATCGGCGCGCAACCCACGCGCGGCGGGACGGTTCATTGACTTCCTGTTATCCCGCACGGGTCAGGAATTGATCGCCGGGCCGGCGTCGCTTTATGCCATCCGGACCGATATCAGTGGCGAGGCCACGGCCAAGAAACTGCAGGAAACGGCGAGTGGCCCCTTAAACCCCATACATTTGGGTCCCGGGCTTCTGGTTTATCTGGATCGTCTCAAGCGTAAGGATTTCATGGCCCGTTGGCAGCGGGCCATGGAAGGCAGATAGCGCCTACAAGCCTTGCTATTGGAGCGATTCCATACGGCCGGAAAAGGCTCTAGCCGTCGTCCGGCAATTTGCGTTGTGGGGGTCCGTCGTAGGTCCAGATATATTGGCGCGGGATAGGCCCCTTGTTACGCCCGCCCTGCCGGGTCTGTTCCCAGGCATGGGCCAGAATTCCGACCGATCTGGACAGGCAGAACAAGCCGCGTGCCAGCGGGGCGGGGAAATCCAGTTCGGCGTAGATCACTGCCGTCGCGCCGTCGATGTTCATCGGGATGGCCTTGCCCTTGCGGCGCTTCAACTCGGCCTCGACAGCACGCCCGATCTCAGCGAAACGGCCGCTGACGGCGCCTTGCCGCGCGGCGCCGTCGACCAATTCCAGCAGCCGTGGCGCGCGCGGATCGACGGGATGAAAACGATGGCCGAAGCCGGGCAGGAATTCGCTTCGGGTGGCGGTGAAATCGTCGATTTGCGCCGCGGTGGCGTCGGCTATGGATGCCCCGCTGTCGATCCGCCCGGCAATCGACTGGTACAGCTCGACGGCTTGCTCGCCGGCGCCGCCATGCACGTCGCCCAGGGCATTCACCGCCGATGCCATGGCATTGTTCAAGCCGACCCCACAGGTTGCCGCCATACGGGCGATCGCGATGGAGGGGGCCTGCGGGCCATGATCGACGGCCGACATCAGGGCCGCGTCCAGTAGCTTGGCCTGGGCGGGATCGGGTAGTTCGCCGCGGGTCATCAGCCAGATCATTTGCGTGAAGGAGACATTGCCGATCATATCTTCGATGGCATAGCCGCGATAGCGAATGGCGCCTGGTTCCATGTCGATGATGGCGGTTCGCCACCAGTCCTGCATTTCCTGTTGCGGGTCGCTTCCGGATGTATCGTTCATAGGGCCTTCTCCTCGCGTAAGGCTTTGATTTCGTCCTCGCCCAAACCGAGTTCGGAAAGAATGTCGTCGGTATGCGCGCCCAATCGCGGCGGCGGTGTGTCGACGCGCAAGGCCTGCGCGTCCATCTTGATGCCGGTGCGCACGAGGCGGATGTCGCGGCCGACGCCGGGAACGTTCTTGAAGTCTCCAAGCATGCCCCGTTCGGCGATCTGCGGATGGGTAAGCGCCTCTGGGACGCTGAGCACCTGGCCCGCAGGCACGCCGGCCTCGTTCAGCAGCCGGCGCCAGTCGGTCGCCGATTTCGACTGCATGGCGTCTTCCAGGATACCCTTGAGTTCGAAGCGCCGTTGCAGGCGCCCCTGGCGGTCGGCGAAACGGGCGTCGGTGATCAGGTCGTCGCGCCCGACGACCCGGCAAACGGCCTCGAACTGTTCCTGTTTGTTGGCCGCGATGTTGATCAGCCCGGCGCCGGTCTGGAAGGTTCCCGACGGGCTGGCGGTGAAATTCTCATTGCCGAAGGGCGCGGGTTCCTGGCCAGCGACCAGATGGTTGGAGACGACCCAGCCCATGGTCGCCAGAACCGCTTCCAGCATGGAGACGTCGATAAAGCTGCCGCCGGTACGATCCTTTTCGGCCAGGGCCGCGGCGATGGCAAACGCCGCCGTCATGCCGCCGATGGTATCGGCGACCGGATAGCCGACGCGGTAGGGCGCCGTGTCCGGCGCGCCGGTGATGCTCATGATACCCGACATGCCTTGAATGATCTGGTCATAGGCCGGCAGGTTTTTCAGCGGGCCGTCTTGACCGAAACCGGTGATGGCGCAATAGACCAGCCGCGGATTGGCCCCTTTCAGGGTCTCGTAGCCGACACCCAGCCGATCCATGACGCCGGGGCG
>CAXMQC010000149.1:0-4771 GCA_964195285.1 Akkermansiaceae bacterium | reverse complement strand
TGTTGCAGGCGTTGCTGTTTGATATCGATGAGCGACAGGGCCGCATCATTCAATACGACGACCGTGACCCGAACGTTCAGGCGGGCAGCGGTCGACAGCTCGGCCAGACACATCAACATGCCGCCGTCACCGGTAACCGCAATCACCGGGCGGCCAGGATCGTTCAGATATGAAGCGATCGCCGCGGGAAGGGCAAAACCCATGGTCGACAGGCCGTTCGATTTCAGAACGTCGTGAGGGTGCAGCGCCGGCCAGCGCGCCATGGCCGAAAACATGTGCGCACCGGCATCAACCGCCAAACGGGTTCCGGCGGGCGACGCCATCGCAAGTGCATCGATGATGCTGTCGGCGGTGTGGCTGCCGCCTTTCAGCGACAATTTTTCGCGCAGGCGCGTACGCAATTCTTCGATCTGCGACAAGCGCCACCCGGATGCCGGCACATCCCCGGCCAGGCGTTCGATGTTGGCGGCCAGATCGCCATCGAGAGTGGCCACGGGCGTGAATGGAAATTCTTCCGACATTCCCTGCAAAACCACGCCAACCGGCGCGGCGTACGTCCAGGGCGAGGGGATCATTTCGATGGGATCGAGACCAAGGGTCAGGATCAGATCGGCCTTCGAGAGGATATCGCCTTCGGCACTCGCAGCGGTGAACAGCCCGACGAACCGCGGATCGGTTTCCGGGATCACCCCCTTGGCTTTGTAGGATACCAGAACCGGACAGCCCAGCCGCTCGACCAGCCGGTGTACTGCGCCGGAAACACCGGCGCGGCGCGCCTGAAGCCCGACGACGACGACGGGGCGGCGGCTGGTGCAAGCAATTGGGCCATTTCATGCAAATGTTCTTCGCTTTCCGGACGGGTTTCCGGCGGCGCCATATCCCGCGAATCATGCGCCTGCACAATTCCAGCGCGGGCGTCTCGCACGGTGAGATCAAGATGAACCGGGCCACAGGGGTCGACGAGAGTGGATTGGATAAGCCGGTCCAGGGCCGGGCCTGCGTTTTCGTCGGTAAGGCGCAGCGTACCCTTGGTGATCGGCGCGAATATGGCTTGCTGATCGAAAACCTGATGAGGCGGCAGGCTGGCATCCCTGTCGGCCGCGTCGGTAATCAGTATCAGGGGCGCGCGTTCCAGCGACGCATAGGCGATGCCGTTCACCGCGCTCGCCGCACTCGGACCGATACCGGTCATCACCACACCCGGCACGCCCGTCAGCTCTGCACCGACCGCCGCCATCAGTGCCGCCGCGGTTTCCGTCCGGCAAAGCACGAATTCGATGCCGGCGCGCCCGGCCGCTTCAATAAGGTCCAGACTCGAGCCACCGCCCGGAACCCCGAACATGCGCTTAACCCCAAGCGCCTGGAACCGGGCAACCAGCCTGTCGACAACCCTTTCAGTCATATTCGGGTGAATTTCTTCATGGCGTCGGAAAAACTCATGCCGCCTCGGATTTCGGCAGTGGCCGCCTCGTCATCACGCTGCATGTCTTCGGCCCGTGATACCAGAACGGCCGCCTCGGATTTCGGCAGACAAACGACGCCCGTGCCATCCGCGACAATCAGGTCCCCCGGCTCAACTGTGACGCCATCGATGGAAACCGGTTCGTTGATCGCCTCGACCTTCAGGCGGGTGCGGCCGGTCTTCGGCACCAGATGGCGCGCGAAAACTGGAAATCCGAATTCAATCATTTCCTCCAGATCCCGCACCCCGCCATCGACGAGGAGACCCCCAACGCCCTTTTCCTTCGCCGCCAGGGACGCCATCCCGCCCCAGGTCGAGCATTTCGCCCCGCCCATATCGATGACCACCACGTCGCCCGCTTGCGCCGCGTCGATAATCGCGCCGACCCGGAAATCGGCCGAGGTAAAGGTTCCGTATTCGGCGGTGATTTCGCGCACCGTCATCGCCGGGCCGGTGAACTTCATGCCGGATGAAACGGCTTTTATGGTGCCGAGAACATGGCCGTGATATCCCGCATCATCGAGCGCGTTAGCCAACGTGCTGGTCGCCAATTGTGCGGCTCGCCCGATGAGTTCAACCTGCGACTGTTTCATCCCGGTTGCTCTGATAAACCCTGTGCCAATATTTGCCAACGATAGCCGAGGAGACGAGACTAGCTGGCGATACCAATCCGATGAGGAATTTATTGAACGGAGTCAAACGGGGGTTAGGCATGCGTTATTACGACATTTTATCAATACCATATTGATTTAAAACAATTACTGGAACCGAAAAATTCGAGTATCGGCTTTCAATAACGCAATAACGCATGCCTGCCCCCGTTACTGCCGACCGGAAACCATTTCCCCGTGACCGACGCACGGCAGGATATCAGATGTCTTCCCAGATATGGGACTGGAATTCTATCTCCTTCTCGTAGTCGGCCATCTCGCTGCCCAGGAAATCGCGCATGGAGACGACGCCATAGCCGCCGGTGAGCCCGGTCACGACGATGTGGCGGACGCCTTCTTCATACATGGTCCGCACGGCCTCAAAACCGGTCTGCCTGGCGTCGAGGCTGATCGGGTCGGGCGTCATGACCTGGTTCATCGACGTGTTCACAGTGTCCAGGCCCGCGGCCACGACCCGCTGTAACAGGTCGCGCTCGGTGAAGACGCCTTTCAGTACGCTGTCCTCGACGACGAGGATCGCGGCCACATGGTGGGCCGTCATTTGTTCCGCCACCTCGCGGACGGAGGCGTCCGGCGTGGTGAAAACGAGGTCCTGATCGCCCACGATATCGATGAGTTTTCGCCTCGGCATGATCAATACTCCTTATGCACATATGGCGGCGGTGGTCCCGGGTAGCAAGCACGGGCTGTGGGAACGACCGGACCGGACCGTCGCTTCGCGCATTCCCTATACAGTGCCTATGGGCAGACGACCTTGGCGTGATCTTGACCTGCTACGCACGCAGCGCGTTCGGGGCCTTGTTTGTTATATTTTGTTATTGCTTGTTATCCTTTGGTATCGCCCGTCATCGGCTGGCATTGAAGGCGACGCGGAACAGGCCCTAATGGCACACCGCGAAAAGAACTTGCAGCGGCCGATCCGTGGCTACTCTTCGCTCTTCGTCCTTCGACAAGCGCAGGTGAGGAGGCTCAAAAGGAGGCCTTTGCGCAAACGCCTTATGGCGCGATTTTCCTCGTCCTTCGTCAAGCTCAGGATGAGGAAAATCATAGTGTTAGCATCCTCACCCTGAGCCTGACAAAGGGCGAGGATGCGGCTTGCGCAGAGGTCACCAGGGTGAGGAGGCTTGTCCCGCTGTGGCTACTCGGTGGGAACGCGCAGCGCCGTGGGCAACGGATTGGAAATCCATCGCCTTGTCCCGTCGCCATCCCGCCGCGCGTTGGTTCCTGTCATTCCCAACGAACGTTGGTCACGTCGTTCGCCTGGACCGGGGCGTTTTTCCACAGGCCTTTCAGGCCCTTCTTCTGGACGCCGGTGCGGGCCAGCTGGAACAAATAGCCGTTGACCGCATCGGCGGCGATGATCTTCTGGGCCTTGCCGTAGAGGGCGGACCTGGCAGCCTCGTCGGAAGTGCCTTTCAGCTCGTCGACAACCGCATTGAGGGCCTCGGAGTGATAGCCGAAATAATAGTCGTCGCGGGCATAGATGCCGATGTCCAAGGGCTCGGTGTGCGACACGATGGTGAAATCGTAGTCGTGGTCATTCTTGAACACCTGCTTCAGCCACTGCGCCCATTCGACCGGGATGATCTCGACCTGGATGCCGATGGCGGCCAACTGCGCCGCGATGATCTCGCCACCGCGCCGCGCATAGGACGGCGGCGGCAGTTTCATCACCGCCTTGAAGCCGTTCGGATAACCGGCCTCGGCCAGCAGCGCCTTGGCCTTGGCAGGGTCGTACGCGTACATGCCCGTAAGGTCGGTGTAAGCCGCATGATGCGGGGCGAAATGGGTGCCGATCGGGGTGCCGTAACCGAACATTGCGCCATCGACGATGGCTTGCCGGTCGATCGCCAGGCTGACCGCCCGGCGCACACGTACATCCGACAGGGTCTTGCGGCGATGGTTCATGGCGAGGATGGTTTCCCCCTCGGTATTGCCGACGCGGACCTCGAAGCCGCTGTCGGCCTTGAAACGCTCGAGACTTTCCGGCGCCCCGACATTGGGGATCGCGTCGATATCGCCGGCCATCAGGCCCGCGACCTGGGCCGAGGGGTCGGAGACGAATTTGAAGGTCACCGATTTTAGCGCCGGCCGGGCGCCCCAATAGCCGTCCCAGGCTTCCAGTTTCACGCTGTCGGCCTTCTTCCATTGGGTGAAGCGGAACGGGCCGGTGCCGACCGGACTGGCCTTGTTGGTCTCGGCCGTCTCGGGCGCCACGATCACCGCGTCGCCCCAACCCATGTTCCACAGGAACAGCCCCTCGGGCCGGCTTAGTTTGACCAGAACGGTTCCGGCGTCGGGTGTTTCGACCGATTGGATGGCCTCGAACAGGCCCTTCTGGGCGTTGATCGACGCTTCGGCGCGGGCCCGGTCAAGCGAGAATTTGACATCCGCCGAATCCATCGCGCTGCCGTCATGGAAGATCACGCCGGTGCGCAGCTTGAAGCTATAGGTCAGCCCGTCATCCGAAATCGTCCACTCGGACGCCAGGCCAGGATTCACCGCGCCGTTTTCGTCGATCCGGGTCAGCCCCTCGAAGAGATTGGCATAGACGACCTCGTCGATCGCGGCGGCCGCGCCGGCGGTCGGGTCGAGATGCGGCGGCTCCAGCGGCATGCCGAGCACCAGCGTGTCCGAG
>CAXMQC010000148.1:0-2955 GCA_964195285.1 Akkermansiaceae bacterium | reverse complement strand
ACGGCGCGAGGTGGCGAAAGTCACCTGGCCGACCCGCAAGGAAACCATGGTATCGACGGTCATGGTTTTCGTCTTTGTTTTCGTGGCGGCGACCTTCTTCTTTCTGGTCGATCAGCTTTTGGCCGTCGTTGTACGGCTGGTTTTGGGTATCGGAGGTTAATCCGTGACAGCGCGGTGGTACGTAATTCACGCTTATTCCGGCTTTGAATCCAAGGTCGCGCAATCGATTCGCGAGCAGGCGAAGCAAAAAGGCATGGAGCACGAGATCGTTGATGTTCAGGTGCCGACGGAGGAAGTGGTGCGCATGCGCCGCGGCGCGAAGGTCAGCTCCGAGCGTAAATTTTTCCCCGGTTATGTCCTCGCCAAGATCGATATGAGCGATGACAGCTGGCATCTGGTCAAGAATACACCCAAGGTGACCGGATTCCTAGGAAGTGGTGGAAAACCGTCACCAATTTCCGATGCCGAGGCCGATCGGATCATGCACCAGGTGCAGGAAGGCATCGAGCGGCCCAAGCCTATGATTACTTTCGAAATCGGCGAGCAGGTCCGGGTGGCGGATGGGCCGTTCAGCTCGTTCAACGGTCTTGTTGAAGAAGTCGATGAAGAAAAAGCCAGGCTCAAGGTGGCGGTTTCCATCTTTGGGCGGGCAACACCGGTTGAATTGGAGTATTCGCAGGTCGAGAAGCTGTAGACCTGTTTCACTGTCGGGACGTGGTTCCGGCGCACCTGTGCGGGAGGCCAGCCATGGCCGAACCGCGCCCTTGAATGATTGAGGACTATAATGGCGAGGAAAGTTACCGGATACATCAAGTTGCAGGTTCCGGCGGGTCAGGCGAATCCATCGCCGCCGATCGGGCCGGCCCTTGGTCAGGCAGGGCTAAATATCATGGAGTTCTGCAAGGCGTTTAATGCGCATACCCAGAACGAGGATCAGGGTGTCCCCATACCGACTGTTATCAGCGTTTATGCTGATCGGTCTTTCTCGTTTATCACCAAGACGCCGCCAGTGTCATATTTTATAAAACAGGCCGTCAGGTTGCCCAAAGGCAGCGGTGAGCCAGGCCGGGAAATTGTCGGCGCCGTGACCATGAACCAGCTCCGGGGGATTGCCGAAAAGAAAATGGTCGATCTTAACGCCAACGACGTTGAAGCCGCCTGCCGCATGTTGGCTGGGTCGGCACGCTCGATGGGCATCCAGGTGACGGGAGAATAGGTCGATGAAAAAAGGAAAACGCTTTAGCGCCGCGGCTGCAAACATAGATCGGCTAAAATCCTATGAACTGGCTGAGGCCGTTAAAATTCTCAAGGAAAATGCCAAGGTCAAATTCGACGAAACCATAGAACTGTCGATGAATCTGGGGGTTGATCCGCGCCATGCCGACCAAATGGTTCGCGGCGTGGTCAATCTGCCCCATGGCACTGGCAAGTCCGTCCGTGTAGCCGTCTTTGCCGCAGGTGACAAAGCCGCCGAAGCCACGGAAGCCGGCGCGGATGTTGTCGGTTCGGACGATTTAGCCGAGATGGTTCAGAAAGGCGATATCAATTTCGATCGCTGTATCGCGACGCCGGATATGATGCCGATCGTCGGCAAGCTCGGAAAGGTTCTGGGCCCGCGCGGCATGATGCCAAACCCCAAGCTCGGCACGGTCACGCAGGATGTGGCGACCGCGGTCAAGAACGCCAAGGGTGGCCAGGTTGAATACCGAGTTGAAAAAGCTGGGATTATCCACGCCGGTGTCGGCAAGGCGAGTTTTCAGGAAGACGCCCTGGCGGAAAATATTCGCACGCTGGTCGATGCGGTCAGTAAGGCCAGACCAAGCGGCGCCAAGGGAACATATATCAAGCGCATCTCTTTGAGCTCGACCATGGGGCCGGGTCTAAAGCTTGATGTGGCAAGTACATTGGCGATCGACGCCAACGCATGATGAAGGAATTCCCCGATCCTCGCCTTCGGGCGGGAGGCAGGGGATAGCGTAGGAGTCGGGGCGTATTTCCGACTCCGACCTGTCCGAGACTACAGGGGCCCATCCCGTGTTGACGCGGTTGTTAACGCGATGGGGTAAGAAGGGGAAACCCGGCCTGTACAGACGGTGGTTGCAAGCGTTTCTGCACTGATGGAACGGTGTGGAGTGTGGCTTGAACTTCTGGGGCAGGCGATCCGGACCCGCCGGGTACGCCGACGGGACCGATTGTAACCAGGCTGGTGATGCTCATGAAACATCATGGCAAACCGGCCTAACGCAAGGAGACGTTGCGTGGACCGAGTACAGAAGCAAGAACTGGTCACATCGCTCAACGATATCTTTGGGTCTGTTAATTTGATCGTCGTCACCCGACCTCTCGGGCTGACGGTTGCCGAATCGACGGATCTAAGGGTTCAAATGCGCGATTTGGGCGCCAGTTTCAAGGTGACCAAAAATCGGCTCACACGTCTCGCTCTCAAGGGGACGAAGTTCGAACCCCTGTCGGACCTGTTTATCGGGCCGACGGCAATAGCTTTTTCGGAAGACCCGATCGCTGCGGCGAAAGTGGCCGTTAAGTTTGCCAGCGGTAACGACAAGTTCGAAATCGTTGGCGGCGGACTTTACGACGAAATACTCGACCCCGCAGGGATCAAGGTCCTTGCTACATTGCCGTCACTCGATGAATTGCGCGCCAGGATTATCGGCATGATCAGCACACCGGCCACACGTATTGCCGGTGTCCTGCAAGCTCCCGGTGGTCAGCTGGCGCGTGTGGTCCAAGCTCACGCATCTCAGGGCGAGGCGGCCTAGCTGGGCCAAACCCTATACCGCAATTGAAACGCTTGAATATCTAAGGAGAAAAAAATGGCTAATCTAGAACAGATTGTCGAAGAATTATCTTCCCTGACCGTCCTCGAGGCAGCTGATCTCAGCAAATTGCTCGAGGAAAAATGGGGAGTGTCTGCCGCGGCACAGGTTGCGGTGGCAG
>CAXMQC010000147.1:0-3754 GCA_964195285.1 Akkermansiaceae bacterium | reverse complement strand
GAAGCCCCACCGGAGGCCGGTTTTCCTTGACCGCTGGCTGCGTTGTGGCCCGCTTGTGGCGCCCGGCGCCACGGCGCGAGCCACGCCTGACCAGCGGACAAGGGAAACCGGTCAAATGGGTCTTTATCAACGCTCCTTGGTATAACCTTGGTATGCAGACGTGCAATTTCGACCCACATTATGGCCTACCGTGATCACTGTCCCGGTGCTGTTGGCCCTCATTTTGTTAGGTTACTGGCAGATCCAACGCCTGTACGCGAAGGCTGAACTGATCCAGGAAATGCAGATTCGCGGCGCCGCGTCGGCGATCGCATTACCGACCGATTTCCGGATTCCCGTCGAAGATCTGGAATTCCGCAACGTCAAGGTGACCGGCCAGTATATGTATGAAACCGAACTGCATCTTTTGAACCAGGTGCGTGACGGCATACCCGGTATCAATGTTTTCACGCCCCTGGTCCGCGCCGATGGTGACGGAATATTGCTGGTTAATCGCGGTTGGGCGCCCATGGATTGGCCAGGCGCCCCGATCGAGGAGCCCGGCAAGGGGCCGGTTGGCGTCGAGGTTACTGGCGTGGTAAGGGTGCCGGGACTGCCGGGCTGGCTGACCCCCGCCAATGAACCGGGAAAAAATGCCTGGTATTTTATCGACCTGGCCGAAATGGGTGCGGCCGGCGGCATTTTGCCCCGCATCGATTATTACCTCTTTGCAACCGGTGAAAATCACCTCAGGGACGCCCCAGTGCCGCGGCTTGCCCCCGAACCCAACCAATGGGGCGCAGACCGTCCCAACAACCACCTGCCATACGCCATCACCTGGTATGCACTGGCCGGGGTCTTGCTGGCGATCTACATGATCTACCATACCAGACGACGCCGCAACGACGGCGACTGACACGTCTTGCCTGCATCGGGTCCGGTCGCTAGTTTGGGATGACATATCAATTGGGACAAAACGACGCGTGCGCTATATCAGCACCAGGGGTGAAGCCCCGATCCTGGAATTCGACGAGGTTCTGCTGGCCGGGCTGGCCACGGATGGCGGGCTCTATGTCCCCGAGAGCTGGCCGCGGTTTTCGGCCGACGAAATTCGGGCAATGCGAGGCCTTTCCTATACCGCCCTGGCGACTCGTATAATGCTCCCTTTCCTGAGCGGGCGGCTCGGCGAGACCGAATTCTCCGAACTTGTACGTGACGCCTATACCGGGTTCGACCACGACGCCATCGTGCCGCTGAAGCAGTTGGACGACAATCTCTGGCTGATGGAACTGTTTCACGGGCCGACGCTGGCCTTCAAGGATGTCGCGCTGCAGCTGCTGGGCCGGCTGTTCGACCACGTGCTGACGCGGCGCGGCGAACGTATCACCATCGTCGGCGCGACCTCGGGCGACACCGGATCGGCGGCCATCGAGGCCTGTCGGGACCGCGAGGCGATTGACATCTTCATCCTGCATCCACATGGCCGGGTTTCCGACGTTCAGCGCCGCCAGATGACCACTGTATCGTCGGCCAACGTACACAACATCGCCGTCGAAGGCAGCTTCGACGATTGTCAGGATCTCGTGAAGGCGATGTTCGGCGATGCCGACTTCCGCCAGGAAATACGGCTTGGCGCGGTAAATTCAATCAACTGGGCGCGGATCATGGCCCAGATCGTCTATTATTTCCGCGCCGGCCTGGCGCTTGGCGCGCCGGATCGCCCGGTGAGTTTCGCCGTGCCGACTGGTAATTTCGGCAATGTCTATGCCGGCTATGCCGCGCGCGAGATGGGCCTGCCGATCTCGCGATTCATTATCGGCTCCAACCGCAACGATATTCTGACGCGGTTTGTCGAAACCGGCAGGATGGAGGCGCGTGGGGTCGAACCGACGCTTTCACCCAGCATGGACATCCAGGTTTCCAGCAATTTCGAGCGGTTGCTGTTCGACGCCTGCGATCGCGAAGGCGCGGCGGTCAGGAGCACGATGGCCGACTTCCGCGAGGCCGGCTGGCTAACCATCCCGCAGGGCGGCATGGACAAGATACAGTCGCTGTTCGCCGGCCACCGTCTCGACGACGAGCAGACCCTGGCTGCCATCAAGGAAGAATATTCGGCAAATGGCGAGCTCTTGGATCCGCACAGCGTGATCGGTGTGGCGGCGGCGCGCGCCAGGGCGGGCGACCCGGCGAGCCCGATCGTCTCGATGGCAACCGCCCATCCAGCCAAATTCCCCGATGCGGTTGAACGCGCGACCGGCATCCGGCCGCAATTGCCGGACCGTCTGGCCGATCTGTTCGAGCGAGAAGAACGCTACGATGTCCTGCCCAACGACCTGCGCGGCGTGATGGGGCATATAAGTGCCCGTGTAGCGATTAAAGGTGCGGCATGACCGTCCGCCAGACAACCCTGGAAAACGGCCTGCGCATTGTTACCCACACAATGGACGCGGTGGAGACGGTGTCGGTCGGCGTCTTCGTCGATGCCGGCACCCGCGATGAACCGGTCGAGATCAACGGCGTCGCCCATCTTCTGGAACATATGGCCTTCAAGGGCACCAAGCGCCGCTCGGCACTGGATATTGTTGCCGAGATCGAGGAGGTCGGCGGACATCTGAACGCCTATACATCGCGCGAACATACCGCCTACTACGCCAAGGTTCTGAAAGAAGACACGCCGTTGGCGGTCGATATCCTGGCCGACATTCTACAACATTCCACCTTCGAACCCGAGGAACTTGCGCGCGAACGCAGCGTCGTGCTGCAGGAAATCGGCCAGGCGCACGATACGCCGGACGACGTCGTGTTCGATCATTTCCAGGCCACCGCCTTTCCCGACCAGCCGCTTGGTCGCCCCGTGCTGGGCGATGCCGAGCTGGTTCGAACGATGTCGCGAGAGGCCATCATGGGCTATATGGACAAGGCCTATGGTGCCGGCAGCATGGTGTTGTCCGCCGCGGGCATGATCGAGCATGACCAGTTGGTCGCGCTGGCCCGTCATCTGTTTCGCGATCTACCCGACCGACAACCGATGGCTAACGAAACGGCGTCCTACGGCGGCGGCTCGCATCTGATCGATCGCGACCTGGAGCAAGTGCATCTGACGGTCGGATTCCCGGGTCTCGGGATGCATGATCCCGACATATATGCCTCTACCGTAATGTCGGTCCTGTTCGGCGGCGGCATGTCGTCTCGCCTGTTCCAGGAAATCCGCGAACGCCGCGGCCTGGCCTATTCGATTCACAGCTATTGTTCCTGCTATTCCGACTGTGGCCTGTTCGGTATTTATGCCGGTACCGGCGCAGAGGAAATCGCCGAATTGTTGCCGGTGCTGGCCGACGAGGTGCAGCGACTGGCGGCGAGCCTGGAAGAAGGCGAAGTGCGGCGCGCCCGTAACCAGCTAAAGGCAGCGACCCTGATGTCGCTGGAATCGACAGGTTCGCGGGCCGAACAGCTTGGCGAACAGATGCTGGTTTTCGGCCGGCCTTTGCCGATCGAGGAGATCGTGTCACGGATCGACGCAATCGATGTCGATGCGGTTCGCCGCGTGGCGGAGCGAATATTTGCCGGTCGCCCGTCGCTTGCCGCCATCGGACCGCTGGGGCGCATGATGCCCTACGACCGCTTCGCCGAACGGCTTTCAGCCTGAGCGGCCGACCATGTGGCCGCTGTTCCGCAACGCGGTATCGAATACCGTTCTCACCGGGCCCCGCGTGTTGCTGCGACCGCCGGTTTCCCGCGATGCGCAGGCCTGGGTAGCGCTGCGGCGGGCCAGCGA
>CAXMQC010000146.1:0-9760 GCA_964195285.1 Akkermansiaceae bacterium | reverse complement strand
CTGGGCGGCCCGCGGCGTATCGATCGACAGCCGCACGGTAGCCGATGGCGACCTGTTCGTGGCGATCCGCGGCCCCAACACCGATGGACATCTGCATGTCGGCGACGCGCTGGCGCGCGTCGCGGCGGCGGCCATGGTCGCGAGCGACTGGGCCGAGCAACAGGCGGTCGCCGAGATGCCGCTTTTGATTGTCGCCAATACCGACGAGGGCTTGAACGCGCTGGGGCAAGCGGCGCGCGAACGGGGCCGGGCGCATGTCGTCGCGATTACCGGCAGCGTCGGTAAAACCAGCACCAAGGAGGCGCTGGCGCGGGTGCTTTCGGAACAATCCCCGACGACCGCCACGATCGGCAATCTGAATAACCAGTGGGGCCTGCCGCTGTCGATGGCCCGCATGCCGGCAGAGTCGGTCTATGGCGTATTCGAGCTGGGCATGAACCATGCCGGCGAGTTGACGCCGTTGTCGAAATTGTTGCGCCCCAATGTGGCGCTCATCACCAACGTTGAGTCGGTGCATCTGGAATTCTTCGAGTCCGAGGAAGCGATCGCCGATGCCAAGTCAGAGATATTCGCCGGGATGGGGGCAGGCGGCGCTGCCATGCTGAACGCCGACAATCGGCATTTCGAGCGATTGCGGCGCCTGGCGAGGGAAGTCGGGATCGGCCGGGTGTTTTCATTCGGCGCATCCGCGGGCGCGGATTTCCACCTGATCGACTGGCGCATCGAGGCTGGCGGCAACCATGTCGAGGCCGATCTCGCCGGCCGGCGCATAAGGTTCCACACCGGGGGCGCGGGCCGTCACTGGGCGTTGATCGGCGTCTCGGTGCTGGGCGTCGCCTGGCTGCTGGGCGCCGACCTCGACAAGGCCGCCGCGACACTGGCCGGCATAAATCCGCCGAAAGGCCGGGGGCTGCAGCGCCGGGCGCCGCTGCCCGGCGGCGGGTCGTTTACCTTGATCGACGAGAGCTATAACGCGAGCCCGGCCTCCATGCGCGCCGCCATCGCGGTACTGGGGGCGATTCCCGCCGCCGGCGGGCGCCGCATCGCGGTACTCGGCGACATGCTGGAGCTGGGCGGCGACAGTCGCGCGCTTCATGCCGGCCTGGCGCCCGACCTCGAGGCCGCCAAGGTGGACCTGCTGTTTGCCTGCGGCCCCGATATGGCGGCGCTGAGCGCGGCCGTGCCGCCGCAGATGGATGCGCTGCATACGGATGCCAGCAACGGGCTGATCGGCCTGCTGAGCGAGACGGTCCGCGATGGTGACGTGGTGACTGTGAAAGGATCGCTGCGCAGCCGCATGGCGCCGGTGGTCGATGCCTTGCTGGCGCTGGACGCCGGCAACGGCGATGACGGCAGGCAGCCTCGCGCCGCCGGCGGCAGAGGATAGGGGGCCGCAATGCTGTTCAATATCCTGGCCCCGCTGGCCGACGACTTTCAGGCTTTCAACCTGTTCCGGTATCTGACATTTCGCACCGGCGGCGCGATGATGACCGCCCTGTTCCTCAGCTTCCTGTTCGGCCCCAGGGTCATCAACTGGCTGAAATCGCAACAGGGCTCGGGCCAGCCGATCCGAACAGACGGGCCGGAGTCGCATTTGGCCAAGGCCGGCACGCCCACCATGGGCGGCTTCCTGATCCTGCTGGCGCTGTGCCTGGGCACGCTGCTGTGGGCCGATTTGAAGAACGGCTATGTCTGGATCGTCTTGCTGGTCACCATCGGCTTCGGCGCGGTCGGTTTTGGCGACGACTACCTGAAACTATCAAATCGGAACCCGAAGGGTCTGCCCGGCAGGCTGAAGCTGGTCTGCGAGATCGCGATTTCCGGGATCGCGGCGTGGATCCTGGTCAATATCGCCAGCGAACCCCTGTCAACCGGGCTGGCCGTCCCGTTTCTCAAAGAGTTGCTGGTACCGCTCGGCCTAATGTTCATACCCTTCGCAATATTCGTGATGGTCGGCGCGTCAAACGCGGTAAATCTGACCGACGGGCTGGATGGGCTGGCCATCGTGCCGGTGATGATCGCGGCCGGCTGTTTCGGCTTCATCGCCTATCTGTCGGGCAACGCGGTTTTCGCGAATTATTTGCAGATCAACTTCGTGCCCGGCACCGGCGAGCTGGCGGTATTCTGTGGCGCGTTGGTCGGCGCCAGCCTGGGGTTCCTGTGGTACAACGCGCCGCCGGCCATGGTCTTCATGGGCGATACCGGGTCGCTGGCAGTCGGTGGCGCGCTGGGCGCGATAAGCGTGATTACCAAACACGAGCTGGTGCTGGCCATCATCGGCGGGCTGTTCGTGTTGGAAACCGTGTCGGTCATCGTCCAGGTAATTTCCTTCAAGCTGACCGGCAAACGCGTCTTCGCCATGGCGCCGCTACATCATCACTTCGAAAAGAAGGGATGGTCGGAGCCCACCATCGTCATCCGGTTCTGGATCATCGCCGCCATCCTGGCGGTGATCGGCCTTGCCACCCTGAAGCTGCGGTGAGGGGGAGGTGACGCGATGATCGATCTCAGCCTCTTCGCCGACAAGCCGGTCGCCGTAATGGGCCTTGCCCGGTCCGGCCTGGCGGCGGCCCGCGCGCTTGCCACGGGCGGCGCGGAAGTGCGCGCCTGGGACGACAGCGAGACAGGCCGAGACGCGGCGGCCGAGGCGGGCATTCCGCTGGTCGATCTGGCCGATACCGGGAACTGGGAGAACGTCCAGGCGCTGGTTTTGAGCCCCGGCATTCCACACACCCACCCGGCGCCCCATATCTCGGCGACCAGAGCCCGCGAAAAAGGCGCCGCGATCATCGGCGATATCGAACTCCTGATTCGCGCCTGCCCCGACGCCCGCTATGTCGCAATCACCGGCACCAATGGCAAATCCACGACCACGGCCCTGCTCGGCCATATCCTGGGCGAGGCCGGTTGCAAGGTAGAGGTCGGCGGCAATATCGGCCGGCCGGCCATCGAGTTCGAGCCGCTCGGCGAGGACGGCATCTATGTCCTGGAATTTTCATCCTACCAACTGGAACTGGTACCGTCGCTGGCCTGCGACGTAGCCTTGTTCATCAACATCGCGCCCGACCATCTGGAGCGGCATGGCGGCATGGATGGCTATGTCGCCGCCAAGCGCCGTATATTCGACGGTCAGCCGCGCGGCGCGACCGCGATCGTCGGCCTCGACGACGACGAATCGCAGCGGGTTTACGACGAACTTTCCGCCGCCAGCGCGGAAACCGGCGTTCGTGTCATTGGCATTTCATGTATGCGTCCGGTGCCGGGCGGCGTCTACGCGATCGACGGCCTGTTGTATGACGACATGGACGGCAAGGCCATCGAGACGATGTCGCTGACCGAGGTCGAAACCCTGCCGGGAACGCATAATGCCCAGAACGCCGCCGCCGCTTATGCCGCGGCCCGCGCAATTTGTCTAAAATCACCGACGATTTCTGATGGAATTCGCAGTTTTCCGGGGCTTTCACATAGGCTCCAACTAATAGATAAAATCGATGGAATAAGCTATATTAACGATAGCAAGGCAACCAATGCCGAAGCTGCAGCGCGGGCTCTGGCCAGTTACCAAAATATCTACTGGATTGCTGGTGGCCGCGCGAAGGAGGGTGGGTTAACTGCTCTCGACCCTTATTTGTCGCACGTCCGCCGGGCTTTTTTGATAGGGGAGTCCGCGGACCATATGGCGGCGGAGCTGCGGGGCCGGGTCGATACAATAAAATGCGGCGACCTGAAAACCGCGATAGGGGATGCTACAGACGCTGCCTTGCGCGATGGAATCGCCGGCGCGGTCGTACTTCTTTCTCCTGCCTGCGCTTCCTTCGACCAGTTCAAGGATTTTGAACAAAGAGGGATCGACTTTCAGAGGCTGGTGGCAGAAATGCCCCGGGGGTCTCTACGTAACGCCAAACGTGGAGATAAAATCTGATGCCTGCTTTATCCCGAACCGATAATTCGATCGTCGGCCGCTGGTGGTGGACCGTCGACAAATGGACCCTTCTGGCGCTGTTCCTGCTGGCCGTCGCCGGCATGATGATGACCATGGCGGCGAGCCCGCCGGTGGCCTATCGCCTGGGTCTGGACCCGCAACATTTCGTAATCCGGCACGCGGTGCTGCTGCCGTTCGCGCTCATGGCGATGATCGTGATCTCGACCTTGTCGCTGAAGGCGGTGCGTCGTTTGGCGCTGGCGGTTTTCGTCGTGTCCCTGGTGCTGATGGTATTGACCGTCACCAGCGGTCAGGACGTCAAGGGCGCCAGCCGCTGGATCTATCTCTTCGGGATCTCGATCCAGCCGTCCGAGTTCCTGAAGCCGGCCTTCGCGGTAGTAACCGCATGGCTGTTGGCCCCGCGTCCCGCCAACCAGGAAATTCCCGGCGCCGCCATCTGCACGCTGATCTTCACCCTGATCGTCGGTCTTCTGCTGGCGCAACCCGACGTCGGGCAGGCCGGCGTGGTCACCGCGGTGTGGCTGGCGCAGTGGTTCCTGGCCGGCCTGTCTATCGCCTGGATCGGCGGTTCCGCCGTGATGGGCGGATTGAGCCTGATGGCGGCCTATTTCGTGTTCCCGCATGTGGCGCTGCGCATCGACCGCTTCATCGACCCCAATGCCAGCAGCTACCAGGTCGAGCGTGCGATGCAGGCCTTCCTGGCCGGCGGCTACACCGGCGAGGGCCCGGCCGAGGGTATCATCAAGACCAGCGTTCCCGACGCGCATACCGACATGGTGTTGGCGGTTGCCGGCGAGGAATACGGTCTGATCATGACCCTGGCGATCGTCGCCATCTTCGCATTCATCGTGCTGCGCGGTTTCGCGCGGCTGTTCAAGGAGCACAACGCGTTCGCCACGCTGGCCGGCTTCGGACTGCTGGTGCAGTTCGGCCTGCAGGCGGCGATCAATATGGGCTCCACCCTTAACCTGATCCCGACCAAGGGCATGACACTGCCGTTCCTGTCCTACGGGGGGTCGTCGCTTCTGGCCATGTCGATCGGCATGGGCATGTTGCTGGCATTGACGAGGAGGCGCGTCGGAGAGGAAGAATGACTGAGTGACGAGTAGAGCCGATGGACCCATTGTACTTGCAACCGGCGGAACCGGGGGACATGTTTTCCCGGCGCAAGCTCTTGCGCGCGTACTCATGGGGCGGGGCTACCGGCTCGCGCTTGTCACCGATCGCCGCGGCAGCGCCTATAGCGGGCTGCTGGGCGACCTCGAAACCCACCGCATCCGGGCCGCCGGCATCAGCGGCCGCGGGCTGACCGCCCGCATATCGGCAGTCTTCCAGCTCGGCCTGGGCTGGCTACAGGCGCGGCGCCTGCTGAAACAACTCGGACCGCGCGCCGTCGTCGGGTTCGGCGGTTACCCGTCGGTGCCCACCGTGGTTGCCGCATCCCAGCTTCGCTGCAGCACAATTATTCACGAACAGAACGCGGTGCTTGGCCGCGCCAATCGCGTCCTGGCGCCCTATGCGGCCCGGATCGCCACCGGTTTCGCCGAAACCGCCATGTTGCGCGAACGCGAGCAGGCACGCGCCGTGCATACCGGCAATCCGGTGCGCCCGGAAGTAATCGAGGGCATGCCGCCCTATCATGCGCCGCGCGCCGCGGAACCCGTCGAGATACTGGTGACCGGCGGCAGCCAGGGCGCGTCGATATTCGGCGAGATCGTTCCGCCGGCGCTGGCCGCCTTGCCCGAGCAACTGCGGCGTGGCCTGCATGTGACCCAGCAATGCCGCGAGGAAGGGCTGGCCCAGGTAAAAGAAGTTTACGAGGGGTCGGGTATCGAGGCGGAACTGGCGCCATTCTTTCACGACATCCCGGCGCGTCTGTCCCGTGCGCACCTGGTGATCGGACGCTCCGGTGCCTCGACGATCGCCGAGCTGGCGGCGACCGGCAGGCCGGCCATCGTCATCCCCTACCCCCACGCGATCGACGACCATCAGCGCGAAAACGCGGCGCAGTTGTGCGACGCCGGCGGCGGCTGGTTGGTTCCGCAGAGCGACATTACCGCGACCTCCCTGTCGGATCTGATCCGGTCGCTGTTGGAATCGCCCGAAAAACTGCAGCGCGCGGCCGAATGCGCTTTGCGGGTCGGCGTGACGGACGCCGCCGAACGCCTGGCCGACCTGGTCTGCGAGTTGATCGGCGATAAAGCCGATGGCGCCGGCGCCAACGATACCGAACCGCCGAGGGAGGCCATGGCATGAGGGAAATGCCGCTGACCATCGGCACCATCCATTTCACCGGAATCGGCGGCATTGGCATGTCGGGCATTGCCGAGATCCTGCATAATCTGGGCTATTCGGTGCAGGGCAGCGACCTGTCGGACAACCCGAACGTCAAGCGCCTGCGTGACAAGGGCATTGCCATCGAGATCGGGCATCGCGAGGAAAACATCGGCGATGCGCAGGTCGTGGTGATCTCGTCGGCCGTCAATCCGGACAATCCGGAGGTCGTCGCGGCCCGGGCGAAACTGGTGCCCGTGGTGCGCCGGGCCGAGATGCTGGCCGAACTGATGCGCCTGAAATGGGCGATCGCGGTCGGCGGCACCCATGGCAAGACTACAACGACATCACTAATCGCGGCCATGCTGGATACCGCGGACTACGACCCCACCGTCATCAATGGCGGCATCATCAACGCATACGGCACCAATGCGCGGCTCGGCGCGGGGGAATGGATGGTTGTCGAGGCAGATGAATCGGACGGTACTTTCATCAAACTGCCGGCCACCATCGCCGTGGTGACCAATATCGACCCGGAGCATATGGAATTCTACGGATCCTTCGACAAGGTAAAGGAGGCGTTCCGCGCCTTTGTCGAGAATATCCCCTTCTATGGCTTCGCGGCGCTTTGCATCGACCATCCCGAGGTCCAGGCCTTGATCGGACAGGTATCCGACCGTCGGCTCGTCACCTACGGCTTCAGCCCCCAGGCCGAGATCCGCGCGATCGATGCGGGATGCAGCCCCGATGGCTGCCGATTTTCGGTCACCGTGTCGCGCGGCGAGGAAGAGCGGATCATCAAGAACATCCGGCTGCCGATGTATGGCGAGCACAATATGCTCAATTCGCTGGCTGCGATGGCGGTCGGGATCGAGATGGGCATCGACGACGACGTGATCGTCCGGGGCCTTTCGAATTTCGAGGGCGTGAAACGGCGCTTCACGCGCACCGGTCAGGTCAACGGCGTCACCGTCATCGACGATTACGGTCATCATCCGGTGGAGATCACCGCCGTTTTGAAGGCGGCGCGCTCGGCGTCGAAGGGCCATGTGGTCGCCGTAGTGCAGCCGCATCGCTACACACGCCTGGAAAGTCTGTTCGAGGAATTCTGCGCCTGCTTCAACGATGCCGATACGGTTATCGTTGCGCATGTCTACCCGGCGGGCGAAGAGCCGATCCCGGGGGTCGACCGGGATGCGCTGGTCGAGGGGCTGCGAAATCACGGACATCGCCATGTGCTGGCGCTCGATGGCGAAGCCGACCTGGCGCGCCTGGTGGCCGAGCAGACCCAGACCGACGATATGGTGGTTTGCCTCGGCGCGGGGACGATTTCCGCCTGGGCCAACGCGCTTCCCGACCAGTTGACGGCGCTCGATGCGGGGGCCGACGCATGATGGCGGCGGAAATCAACATGACCCGCGACTGGATCGAGGCCCTGCCGCCCCTGAAGGGCCGTCTGCGCCTGAATGCGGATCTGGCAAAAATCACCTGGTTCCGCGTTGGCGGGCAGGCGGAAGTGATGTTCCGGCCGGAAGACTTGGAGGACCTGCAGAGCTTTTTGGTGGCCAAGCCGGCCGATGTGCCGGTTACCGTTATCGGCGTCGGTTCCAATCTGCTGGTGCGCGACGGCGGCGTGCCCGGCGTGGTGATCCGGCTGGGCAAGCAGTTCGCCAGAATCGCCGTGGACGGAAACATGCTGCGCGCCGGCGCGGCGACACCGGATCTCTATGTCGCGCGGGCGGCCCGCGACGCCGGACTGACCGGGCTGGAATTCCTGTGTGGCGTGCCGGGCTCGATCGGTGGCGCGCTGCGCATGAACGCCGGCGCCTATGACGGCGAGATCAAGGGCGTCGTGCGCCGCGCCTGGGCGATGCACCCGGCCGGCGTTCTGCACGAGTTGAGCAACGTCGAGATGGATTTTGGTTACCGCCATTGCGGCGTGCCGGAAAATTGGATCTTCACCGAAGCGGAGTTTGAGGGAACTCCCGGCGACATCGCCGAAATCGCCATCCGCATGGAAGAAATCGGCGAGACCCGCATGGACAGCCAGCCAGTGCGCAGCCGTACAGGCGGCTCGACCTTCGCCAACCCTGAAGGGGCCAAGGCTTGGCGGCTGATCGAAGCGGCCGGCTGCCGCGGCCTGGTGCGCGGCGGTGCCATGGTGTCCGAACAGCACTGCAATTTCCTGATCAATACCGGTGACGCCAGCGCCGCCGACCTCGAAGAACTGGGCGAGGAAGTGCGCCGTCGGGTGCGCGAGACCAGCGGCGTCGAGCTGCGCTGGGAAATCCGCCGCATCGGCGTGCCGGCGAAGGGGACACACCAGTGAGCAAGCGGATCGCAATGCTGATGGGCGGATGGTCGGCCGAGCGCGAGGTCTCGCTGGTCAGCGGCGAGGCCTGCGCCGCCGCCCTGGAAGCGCGCGGCTACGAGGTCACGCGCGTCGATCTTCAGCGCGACCTGTCGGCCCTGTTCGCCGCGTTGGAGCCGAAGCCGGATGTGGTCTTCAACGGCCTGCATGGCCGCTGGGGCGAGGACGGCAACATCCAGGGCGTGCTCAATATCCTGAGCCTGCCCTACACTCATTCCGGCCTGTTGGCCTCGGCCGTCGCCATGGACAAGGTGACCGCCAAGAAACTGTTCGAGGCCGAGGGCATCCCCTGCCCGCCCGGCGAGGTGGTGACTGTCGAGCGGCTGCGCGCCGGCCAGGTCATGGAGCCCCCTTACGTGGTCAAGCCGGTCGACGAGGGCTCGAGCGTCGGGGTGCATATCGTGCAAAAGGGCGACAACTGGCTGCCGCTGGACGAATGGGAAGCAGACCGCGTGATGCTGGTTGAAAAATACATCGCCGGGCGCGAACTGACGGCATCCGTCATGGGCGATCGGGCGCTGGCGGTGACGGAACTGCGCCCGCATCAGGGATTCTACGACTACACGGCCAAATATACCGACGGCAAGACAACCCACCTGTGTCCCGCACCGGTTTCGGACCAGGTAACGCAAATGGCGATGGATTACGCAGTGACAGCGCACAAGGTGTTGGGCTGTCGCGGCGTCAGCCGCGCCGATTTCCGCTACGACGACACAATCGAGGACCATGGCGATCTGTTCATGCTGGAGGTCAATACGCAGCCGGGCATGACGCCGCTGTCGCTGACGCCGGAACAGGCGGTCTATGCCGGCATCTCGTTCGAGGACCTCATGGAATGGATGGTGGAGAACGCAGCATGCGACAACTGACGCTCCCTGCCCTCAACACGCGGCGGCGCGTCGGCAAGATGAAGTCGGCGGCGAGCAAATTCACGCGCGCCGGCCTGAAACGCCGCAAGGCATCGCTGATTCGACGCATGCCGGCCTGGATGGTGCGCGCGATCCGGCCGGCGATCATCGCCTCGGTCACGCTGATATTATTGTCCGGCGGGATTCTGGCCTGGCGCACCGGCGCCATCGCCGCGCTCGGCCAAGCGACCGGCCAAACCGTGCTGACCTGGACAGGGTCGGTGGGGATAGCGGTCGACAACGTCCTTGTGGAAGGCCGCAAGA
>CAXMQC010000145.1:0-13918 GCA_964195285.1 Akkermansiaceae bacterium | reverse complement strand
TATGTCGAGGTCCGCGAGCCCGACATGCACGACCCGACCGGCGACCTGGAGCGGCTGAAGGAGGCCTTGCGGGACCAGTGGAATATCGCGGTCGGCGCGGCCGATCTGCATGCCCTGCAGGCGCTGCAGCCGGCATTGCGGAAAGGCGGCTGGACGGCGACCGCGGCGGTCCGCAACGACGGCGCGCTGATCCATGTCTGGCCCGGGTTTCATGACCGCGCCTTCGGGCTGGCGATCGATGTCGGGACGACCACGGTGGCCGCCCATCTGACCGATCTCGCTTCGGGCGAGGTCACGGCCTCGGTCGGTGCGATGAACCCGCAAATCCGCTTTTGCGAGGATCTGATTAGCCGGGTCAGCTATATCATGATGAATCCCGGCGGCGAGGCCGAACTGATCGCGGAAATCCGGGCCTCGATCGACAAGCTGGCCGCCGAGGCGGCACGCGAGGCCGGCATCGCGGCCGACGACATCCTGGAAATCACCATCGTCGGCAACCCGGTGATGCATCATCTGGTGCTGGGCATCAATCCGGTGGAGTTGGGCGGCGCGCCTTTCGCGCTGGCGACCGACAGCGCCCTCCTGGTGACCGCGCGGTCGCTCGATATCCATGCGGTCAACCAGGGTGCGCGGGTCTATACCCTGCCCTGCGTCGCCGGCCATGTCGGCGCGGACGCCGCCGGCGTGGTGCTATCGGAGGCACCCTATCAACGCGACGAAATGGCGCTGATCGTGGATGTCGGCACCAATGCGGAAATCGTGCTGGGCAACCGCGACAGGCTGATGGCCTGTTCGAGCCCGACCGGTCCGGCCTTCGAGGGCGCGCAGATTGCCTCCGGCCAGCGCGCCGCGCCCGGCGCCATCGAGCGCGTCCGCATCGACCCACAGACGCTGGAGCCGCGCTTCAGCATCATCGGCTCGAAGGTCTGGTCGGACGAGGAAAGATTTGCCAAGGTCGTCAAGCGGACGGGCGTCACCGGCATCTGCGGGTCGGGCATCATCGAGGCCATCGCCGAGATGTTCCTGGCCGGGCTGGTCACCGCCGACGGCATCATCGACGGGTCGCTGGCGGGGCGCACCGACCGGCTGGTGCAACAGGGCCGCACCTGGTCGTATGTGCTGCATCGGGGCAAACCGGAGATCACCGTTACCCAGACTGACATCCGCGCCATCCAGCTCGCCAAGGCGGCGCTCTATGCCGGGGCACGGCTGCTGATGGACCGCATGGGCGTCGAGACCGTGGACAGGGTCGTGCTGGCCGGGGCGTTCGGCACCCATATTGATCCGAAATACGCGATGGTGCTGGGCATGATCCCGGACTGCGCGCTCGACCAGGTGCAATCCGCCGGCAACGCCGCCGGCACCGGCGCGCGCATCGCGTTGTTGAACGCCGCCGCGCGGACCGAGATCGAACGCGTCGTGCGCGATATCGAAAAGGTCGAAACCGCCGTCGAACCGCGCTTCCAGGAACATTTCGTCGAGGCCATGGCGTTGCCCCACAAGACCGCCGCCTACCCCAACTTGGCCTCTGTCGTCAGCCTGCCGGCGCGCAAACAAGCCAGCAGCGCCGGCGGCGCGAGCGGCAAACCTCGCCGGCGACGCGGGGCTTGAGACCCGGGCGTTCAAGTTCCGGTAAGTTATGCGGTACTATGATGGCGCGATGAAACCGCTCGCCGTTCCATCTTGCGCCTTGTGTGCCTTATCCTTCTGGTTCCTGCTGGGATTCGCCGCTGCCCTGCCGGCGCAAGCCGACGACGCCGCGCTGGCTGCGGCCATTGTCGAGGCGAACGCCACCGGGGCCGAGACGCCGCGGGTTTCGGTGCTGGACCCGAAGATCGATCTCGACGGGGCCTACCGGGTGCAGCAGGGGGTGGTCGACCAGATGCTGGCGGGCGGCGACCGGGTGGCCGGCTACAAGGCGGGGCTCACCGGCCGGCTGGCGCGCTGGTGGTTCGATATAGACGATCCGGTGTTCGGGGTGATCCCGGCTTCGGGCCTGCGCGCGGGCGGCGCTACAATCATCATGCCCGGCGGCCGGCATATGCTGCTGGAAACCGAGATCGCCTTCGTGGCCGGGACGCGGATCGAAAGGCCGCTGGCCGATGTGGCGGCGTTGAAGCCTTTGATCCGAGGTGTCGCGCCGGTCATCGAGGCGCCGGCCGGCGGCTTTCCGGACTCCCAGGCCCGCAAATTGACGGTCGCCGATATCGTGGCCAACAACGTGTCGGCCCATATTCTGATTGTCGGCGCGGAGGCCCCGGTCGAGGGCGTCGACCTGGCGAAACTTGCCGCGGTGTTGAAGCGCGACGGCGAGACGGTCAGCAAGGGGACCGGCGCCGATGCGATGGGCGATCCCTGGGCCGCCGCCCTGTGGCTGGTCAATATCGCGGTCAACCAGGGCCGGGTCATTGAACCGGGCCATTTCCTGTCGACCGGCGTCATCGGCAAGCGCGTGGTAAGCGCGGTCGGCCGCTACACAGCGGATTTCGGCCCGCTCGGCAAAATCGAGTTCGACATCAGACAGGACGCCACGCCGCAATAATACAATAATACGAGCCTGACCCCAAAGGGTTGGGAGTCAGGCTCGTATTATTGTATTAATCGCGGTTTCGCCGGCGCCTGCCGCGGCGTCCGCGGGCCGGTTGCGGCGCTCCGCCGGCCGGCGCATCGGCCTCGACATCGGCCAGATCCCCCCGCCCAGTGACGCAGACCGGGCAGACGCAGCCCATGGCGCCGGTGCGCAGGATCATAGCCTCGTAATCGAAATTGCGCTCGACCTTCAGGCACCAGCAGTCCTGACCGCCATCGCAGTTAAAACCCCGGCCGCAGTTCGGACATGTGACACGCATTGCAAAACCCACGTAAGATCAGACGCCTGCTTCGATCCCGAAGCATTGTCTCATGACATCGGTGAATCGGTTGGTGGGGAGAATGCCCCGCGCCGGTCAGGTGGTCAACGCGCCGAACACCCGCTGCAGCAGCTCGGTGGAGCGCTGCGCCGGATCCTGGCGGATCGCGGCTTCTTCCCGGGCGACATAGGTGAACAGCCCGTCGAGGCCCTGCTTGACCGTATAGTGGGTCAGGTCACCCTTCACGTCGGGCACGAAGGGGATCGACTGATATTGCGACATCATGCGGTCGTAAGAGCGAACCGCGCCGACCTCGCCCATCGCATCCTGCACGATCGGCGTGAAACGATCGGTCAGCGGCGCGGTCATCTTGCCGCGGAAATACTGCGTTGCCGCGTCGTCGGGGCCTTGCCAGATGCCGCGCACGTCATCCAGCGACATCTCGGTAATCGCCGTCCAGAACACCTCCTTGGCCTCCGGCGCGGCGCGCTCGGCGGACCGGTTGAGCTTCAGCTCCAGATCCGCGGTCATGCCGCCCAGGCCGACCTTGTCGAGCACGTCATGTACCTTGCGCAGATCTTCGGGCAGCGGAATATGGATTTGCGGATCGGCATTATAGCCGTCGACCGCGCCGACCTGACCGACGACGCGTTCAGTCCCGACCCGCAATGCCTCCTTCAACCCGTTGCCGATCTCAAGATCGGTGAGCGGCTGCGATCCGCCGTCAGCGAGCATCGACGTGGCCAGCGAAAGTCCGTCGCTGCCCATGGTGGTCTGGCATCCTGCCAGGGCGGTGCCCGAAACAAGCGCTACGAAATTTCTGCGACCGATCATCGGTTAATCTCCAATTGAAATTGCCGGACGCCTGCTGGTGCCCGATTGTAAATATGGTTCACGGCCCCCGGTTTACCAAATCCTTTTGCCAAATACACTTCCAGCGATACAGTCCGGCTGATGCGAAGTTACTGGCTCGATCAGGTGCTCGAAAAATCGCCGGCGCGGCCGCGGCCGCTGGCGGGCGACATTACCGCCGACATCTGCATCGTCGGTGGCGGTTTTACCGGACTATGGACTGCGTTGCACATCAAGGAAGCCGACCCGGCGGCCGATATCGCCCTAATCGAACGCGATATTTGCGGCGGCGGCGCCAGCGGCCGCAATGGCGGCTTCTGTATGACCTGGACCTCCAAGGTGCCTCTGCTTTACCCGGTTTGCGGCGGCCAGGAAACGGTCCGCCTGGTGGAGGCGTCGGAGGCCGCGGTGCGCGCCATCGGGCAATTTTGCGCCGACCAGAAAATCGACTGCGAGTTCCGCCATGACGGCTGGCTGTGGACCGCCAGCAGCGACGCCCAGCGTGACGCCTGGCTGAGCGCCATCGAAGTGCTGGACAAGCTCGGCCTGCATCCCTTCGACGAACTGTCGCCGGACGAGGTCGCGCGCCGCAGCGGATCGTCCCGGCATATCGCCGGCGTATACGAAAGAGGCACCGCGACGGTTCAACCCGCGGCGCTGGCGCGCGGCCTCGCGCGGGTCTGCGCCGAGCGGGGTGTGCGAATATACGAAAACACCGCGATGACCGGGCTGGGCCGGTCGGCGCGGCCCCATGTCCGGACGGATCGCGGCAGGATAAAGGCAACCAAGGTCGTTCTGGCGCTGAACGCCTGGGCCCATGAACTGCCGGAATTCCGGCGCGCCGTCATGCCGATCTGCGCCGACGGGATCGCCACCGCGCCGATCCCGGAAAAGCTTGAAAAACTGGGCCTGACAGACGGGTTGGCGATTTCCGATTCCCGGACCATGGTCGATTACTACAGGCGCACGACAGACGGCCGCATGGTCTATGGCAAGGGCGGCGGCGCCATTCCCTTCGGCGGGCGGGTCGGCAGCCGTTTCGATACCGAATCCTCGCGCCCGGGCGACGTTCGAGCCGCCATGCTGCGCAATTATCCCGAACTGGCCGATGCCTCCATCGCGGCGACATGGCGCGGGCCGGCGACACGAACCGCCACCGGCCTGCCGATGTTCGGACGCCTGAAGGGGGCGCCGGCAATCGTCTATGGGCACGGCTATATCGGCAACGGCGTCGGGCCCAGCTACAATGGCGGGCGCATCCTGGCGGGGCTGGTGCTGGACCGCCGGGACGAGTGGTCGGCATGCCCGCTGGTCGGGGCTAAGGGCAAGCTGCTGCCGCCGGAACCATTCCGCTATTGCGGGGGATTGGCCGTGCGCGCGGCGGTGCGCGCCAAGGACCGGGCCGACGATCAGGGGCGGAAATCCAACCCGCTTACACGGTATCTGGCGGGGCTGGCGCCATCCGGCCTGACGGCCCGAACCAGCGATCGCAACTGACGCGCCGTTTCCGCGATTTCGGCGACAAAGAGGCGACTGCCGATCGTGGCGTGAGCAATCTTGCGCCTCAATTCACTTAAGAAAGCTGTCGCAATCGTTGCCTTGCATATTGTGGGCGCGCACGATTCCCTTGGTGTCGATTTCGAAACTGGCCGTGCATTCGTATAAAAATTCGAATTTGGGGGCTTGCCGGGTCACCGGCGTAATGACCGTCTTTCCGTCCACGATCCGGGTCTCGTTTTCCGTTGTGATCTCGCCGCCCTGGCTTTCGGTGTGGCGGCGGTGCCAGGTCAGGATGCGGCGGCCGGCTTTCAGTTCATGAACGGCGTCCGGGGCGCCGGCGGCCAGCACCAGCTTCGCTTCCGTCTTGCCGATCCAGGCGTCCAGCCGAGACCCTTCACCCCGGTCCCGGCGGGTGCAACCGGTGATCGCAGCGAAGATCAGCATGACGGCAACGAGGCGCAGCATCGGCATGGCCGGATACTCCCAGATAAGCCACCGTCAAACATCGCATGATTCGCGATTCCCGTCACCCCGGCACTTGCATCCATCTGCCGCTGGCCGCACATTCACGCTAGATACAGTTGCTCCAGGGGATCGGAAAATGACCAGAAATGGACCCCGCCGGCCCTTCCCGACCGCACGCGAAGACGAGGCGGCCGCCCGGCGCTTCAAGGATACCGCGCAGACACGTTCGCCCAGCTACCGGCTGGCCTTCGACGATGCGGATTTTCTGGTGCGGGACGAGCTGCGGCCGCTGCGGCTGCAGCTCGAACTTCTGAAACCGGAACTGGCGTTTCAGGAAGAGGGGATCGAAGCGACGATCGTGGTGTTCGGCAGCGCTCGTACAGCGGCGCCGGAGGACAGCGCGGGCAGCCCGGAGAAAATCGCCCTCTACGAAGAAGCGCGGCGCTTCGCCCGCCTGATGTCGGAACGCAAAGCCCCGGACGGCCTGCAGAACGTAATCGTCACGGGTGGCGGTCCCGGCATCATGGAGGCCGCCAACCGCGGCGCGGATGACGCGGGCAAACGATCCGTGGGGCTGAATATCGTGCTGCCGCACGAGCAGGCGCCAAACCCATACGCCACGCCAGAGCTAAGCTTTCAGTTTCACTATTTCGCGATCCGCAAGATGCATTTCCTGATGCGCGCGCGGGCACTGGTCTGCTTCCCCGGCGGCTTCGGCACGATGGACGAGCTGTTCGAGACGCTGACCCTGATTCAGACCGGCAAGGTGTTGCCGATCCCGGTGCTGCTGTTTCGCGAGGCCTGGTGGTGCCGCATCGTAAATTTCGAGGCGATGGCGGAGGAAGGCGTCATCTCGCCCGACGACCTCGAGATCTTCCGGTTCGTCGAGACCGCCGAAGAGGCGCAAGCCGTGATCGAGGATTTCTACCGCGAGGATTAGAGTGTTATCCACCTGCGTGGAGTCTGCACCTGCCCTCTCCCCCACCCGGCCACCCATATCATACGATGCCGTGGGTGGCCGGGTGGGGGAGAGGGCAGGTGCCGCTTCGGCGTGAGCCGAAGACACTTAAAGCCGGGGGAGCGGGCCGGAGCTAACCTAGCGGTTAATCCGCCACGTCCACCGATTCAGGGAGCCGACGCCGCAGTTGCGCGGCGGTCAGGCGGGCATCGGCCGCCGGCTGGTAGGTGACGCTGATCTGGTCGAATGCCGGGAGGGCGGATGCGGCGTCCTTGCCCGGTGCGATATCGAACTCGTCGAATCCGCAACGCCGCATCGGGTCGAGCTGGTCTCGCAGCACCTGGCCGGTGGCGCGCAGCCGGCCGCCATAGCCATGGCGCTCGCGCAACAGCCGCGCCGTCGAAAAATGCCGGCCATCGTTGAGGTTCGGAAAATTCAGGGCAATCAGGTCGAACCGGGGCAGGTCCGCCACGATATCGTCGATCCTCTCATGGCTGTCCAGCCTCACGCCCAGGGGTTGGTTGCGGCCGGCCAGCTCGTCGCGCGACGCCTGCCAGCGTTCCAGCGACACCGTCGCGGGACCGCCCGCCGGCAACGGCGCATCGTCGTCGACATGGGTCCAGACATCGCTTTCGACGGCGGGCCGGGCGTTGCTGTAATCGATCAGTTGCATGGTCAATACTCCTTGGAAATTCGTTCAGCCGGTGCCGTACAGCGCCGCGCGAAACGGCTCCTGGCCGATACGCCGCAGGCTGTCCAGGAAACGTTCGTCGCCCTGGCGCAGCTCCAGCCAGGTGACCACGATGGTTTCGATCGCGGCGACGATTTCGTCCGCGCCGAAGCCGCGCCCGACAATCTTGCCGATCGCCGCATCTTCCGCCGAGCTGCCGCCCAGCGTCACCTGGTAGGATTCCTTACCGGATTTTTCCAGGCCCAGGATGCCGATATGGCCGACATGGTGATGCGCACATGAATTGATGCAGCCGGATATATTGATCGTCAGCTCACGCAGGTCGTGGCGGTCGTCGATCTCGGCCAGCCGTTCGCTCAAACGCTGCGCCACCGGTATCGAGCGCGCCGTCGCCAGGCCGCAGAAATCGAGACCCGGGCAGGCGACGATATCGGTCACACGCAGCAGATTCGGCGTCGCCAGCCCCAGCGAATCCAGCGCCCGCCAAAGATCGTAGAGCCGCGACTGCGGGACATGCGCCAGCACCAGATTCTGGCGGTGAGCGACCCGGATTTCGCCGTAGCTGTACTCGTCCGCCAGATCGGCCAGCGCCTCCATCTGGTCCGCACTCATGTCGCCTGGAACGCCACCGATCGGTTTCAGGGAAACGGTGACCGCGGCGTGGCCCGGCTGCTTGTGGGGGAACAGATTGCGGGCGGCCCAGCGGGCGAAGGCGGTATCCTCGATGCGCTTGGCCGCGAACAGCCCGGAATCGACCACCTCGTAGGCCGGCGGCGCGAACTGGGCGCGGATGCGCGAGACTTCCGCCTCGTCAAGGCGCAGCGACGAATCGCGGATTTCCGCCCACTCGGCCTCGACCAGTTCGCGGAAACGCTCGATCCCCAACGCGGACACCAGGATCTTGATGCGCGACTTGTACAGATTATCGCGGCGGCCCTCGATATTGTAGACCCGCAGGATCGCCTCGAGGTAGCTCAACAGGTCGTTGGCCGGCAGGAAGCCGCGGATTTCCTCGGCGATCATCGGCGTGCGTCCCAGCCCGCCGCCGACCCAGACCCTGAACCCGGTCTCGCCCGTCGGGCCGTGCAGCATGCTCAGGCCGATATCATGGACGGCGATGGCGGCCCGGTCGTTCGGCGAGCCATTGATGGCGACCTTGAACTTGCGCGGCAGGAACGAGAATTCCGGATGCAGTGTCGACCATTGCCGGATGATTTCCGCCCAGGGCCGCGGATCTTCGATCTCGTCGGCGGCGACGCCGGCGAACTGGTCGGTTGTGGTATTGCGGATGCAGTTGCCGCTGGTCTGGATGGCGTGCATCCCGGCCTCGGCCAGCTCATCGAGAATGTCCGGCGCATCGGCCAGTTTTATCCAATTGAACTGAATATTCTGCCGCGTTGTGAAATGGCCGTAATCGCGGTCGTAGCGGCGCGCGATCCGCGCCAGCGCGCGAAGCTGGTCGGAACTGAGCAGTCCGTAGGGAATGGCGACCCGCAGCATATAGGCATGAAGCTGCAGATAGAGCCCGTTGCGAAGCCGCAGCGGCTTGAATTCGTCCTCGGACAGCTCGCCGGAAACCCGCCGCCCGACCTGGTCGCGGAACTGCACGGCGCGTTCGCGAACAAGTGTTTCATCGAGGCTGTCATAAGCGTACATGGCTGACTCCTCCCGTCAACCGACCGAAACAGTCGGACCATCGGCCCGGATGCGTTCCCGCAGACGCACCGGCGCAACGCGGCTTTCGCCCGCGTCGAGTTCGACCTCGTAGACCCCGATAATTCGCCCTTCCGCCTCTTCAAGCCGTCCCGCATCCAGGCCATCAGCCAATTGGGCTTCGGACGGGTAAATGGCGGCGTTGGCGATATCGTGCGACCAGGTGCCATCCGGCTCGCGCCAGACAACCGCACCATCATGCAATCTGTTACCGGTGATCACTATTTGCGCCATGGGCTCCTTCCCCCAACGGCCATTAAAAAGCAATGTATGAATGTATAAAGAATTTATATGCCATCCGTCAATGTTATACAGAGTATATTACATATTATTAATGTTAATTAAAGGAGCGCAAATATCCACCCAAATCATAATTCTCAAATCTCATAATTAGGCCGCTATCCTGAACAAAACCGCCACTGCGGCAGCGGCCGCTAAGGCGATTGAAGCTCGGCTTGCCCTTGACCCTGGCCCGGCTTCGGCCCGCCGGTGCCCTTGACGAAACGGGTATAGATCATACTGAGCAGGAAAAGGCTGAGGCCCAGGAACAGGAAGGACGCGACCCGCCAGAGCCCGCCGATCTCGCTCGTGTCGAACAGGAACACCTTGCAGACCGAGATCAGCAGAACGACGATCGACGCATAACGAACGGCGATGCCGCCGCGCCAGATACCGAGCCCTAGAAGGGCGGCGCCATAGAGCAGCCAGATCCCGGAATAGGCATACCATTCCGCGTCCGTGGTGGCGCCGTGCGAAAGCCAGTTGCCATGGAATGCATGGCGCATTTCCAGGGTGATCCAGACGAACGCCAGGACGAGCGCACTGAGCCCCGCGATGGTCGGCCCCGAGGCGTGGTTCTGCCTGGTGGTTTCCAGGTGGAAAATCACCGCGAAGATGGCGGGAATCGCATAGGCCAGCAGCAATGTGTTGAAGATCCAGTACGACCCCACCGCGCCGCCGAACAGCAGCGGGTTGAGGCCGATCAACTGCACCATGACAATATGCCCGCCCGACAGCAGCGCCAGGATCTGCCAACCCCAGACCGCCACCACGCGCGGTTTCTCGGCGCGGCATTGATACAACAGCGCCAGCGATATGGTCAGCCAGGCGATGGTCCGAAGGCTCGCCTCCAGCAGGCTGTCGCCAGGCTGGAATTCGCCGCCCTGAACGATATCAGCGATCTCCATGGTGGCGAACAGGGTCAGGAAGACCAGCGCGCCGGATTCGAGCGCCAGCACCAATACGTCGTCCAGGGTGCGGCGGAACAGGCGCGAGGCCGCATAGAAGGCGATCGTCGGAATGCCATATCCATAGAACATCCAGTTCAGCCCCGGCGTCGCGGTAAGCCCGTAGTTGAAGATTTCGGGGTTGAACACCAGCCGGCCCAGGATGATCGTCGCCAGCAACAGCGCGACGACGCGCAAGGGGCCGACCCTTGTCCGCTGGTGAATCCACCCCATTGCCGGCAATTGCAGCGACAGGGCGACGGTCAGCCAGGCGTTCTCCAGCGACATCGCCATGGCCAGCGACAGCGAAGCCACGACACCCACCGCATAGGCCGCCAGTGCGCCCTCGATGCCCGGCCGGCCGCGCTGGCGGGCGACAATCACGGTCGCAGCCAAACAGAGCGCCGCCAGCAGCAGCCCCAGCACGGCCCAGGCCAGATCGACCTCGAAACCCTTGATGCGGGCATAGGTTATGGCCAGGGTGACGACCGGAACGCCGGCCGACAGACCGGCCCAGAGGCCCGGCCGCGCGGCGCCGCGCAGCAGCCCGAACCCGGCGACGCCGAACAGGCCGGCATAGCCAAGCGCCGTCAGCACATAGGGTACGAGTCCCGGCGGCAGCGTATCCAGAATATCGATCTCGCCCGGCCAGAACGGCAGATCCCAGCTCAACAGGATCAGTCCCACCATGATCGCCGCGCCGACGGCCAGCGCGTCGAAGGTCACGTCGCGCCGCCCGGCAAACATCATGAAGGCGGCCAGCAGCCCGGCCCAGGCAATCGATCCCCATTCGAAGCCATCGGCCCAGGTCAGCATCAGCGCCAGCACCAGCATCAGGGTCGAGGAGGTCCAGGCCAGGATCGCCGGCAGCGGAACCGCCTTGAACATGGTCTTCAGATTGAACGGCGCGTTATGGGGCCTCAGCCCCGCCGGCACATAGATGAACAGGGCCGCCGTCGCCGTCAGATAAGCGCCGATGACCGGCGCGCCGAGATCGGCCGCGGGTCGGTCCAGCAGCCACAGCAAGGGCCAGCCCGCCGCGCCGGCCAGCGCACCCCAGGCCAGCCAGCCCCAGCCCATGTAGCGCAACACTCCAAGCGCCGCGCCGGTGACCGCCAGCACGTAGGGGAACAGCCCATAGGCCGAGGGATGCCCGGTCTGCACCAGGATCGGCACCAGGAACCCGCCGAGGATGCCCAGCGCCGCGACGAACGGCCCTTGCCGGATCGACAGCAGCATCGCCAGCACCCAGACCACGCCGAGCGCTATAAAGGCCGCCATGGGGGCCAGCAGGCCATAGAGACCGTAGGCGGCGTAGATGCTGACGAACAGGGCGGACACGCCGGCCCCGGTCAGCGCCGGCGGCACCTGTGGCGGCTTGACGAAGCCGGCGGCCTGCGCAATCGGATGCCGCCGCATGAATTCGCCGGCGGCGATCAGGACAAGGCCCAGCACCGCGCCGAGGACACAGCGGACGATCGGCCCCAGCCAGCCCATCTCGATGGAATAGCGAACCAGGAAGACGGCCGACAGCGCAACCGCGATGCCACCCAGCCAGACGAACCAGCGCGAAAATAGCTTCTCTTCCAGATTTTCGCGGGCCTTCGCCAACTCCTTTTCCCTGAACGGACCCGTCGCCGGCGGGCGGCCGTCCGGCGCGCGGGGCGGCAGGGGCGGCGCCTCGGGCGTTTCGGGTTGCGGCGTAACCGGCGCTGGCGGTTCGGGCTCTTCGGGCGGCGCCTCGGGTGGTTCCGCGGCCGTTCGTTCCGGCGGGCTCGTTCTTTCGGGAACCGGCGCCGCCGGTTGCGGTTCATCGGGTGTTGCTTTTTCGGCCGCGCCTTCTGGCGATTGTCGAAGCTGCGCCAGTTGGCTCTGCATCTCGCGCAACATGCGATTCAGACGCGCCACCTCGTAGCGAAGATTGGAGGTTTTTACGAGCGCGATAATGGCCAGCACGGGTGCGACCAGAAACAGCAACCCGACAACAAGCAACAACGAATCCCAACCATGCATTGCCGTTTCCCTCCAGACTCTCGCTCCAATTATGGCACAGCGCATATAATTTATTAGTAAAGATGAAAGCCAAAGCAGTTAGTATTTCCGCCAAGGGCCGGTTTCCCCGGTAGTTGCTGGCGCCAGCACTATGCCGCGCTTTCCGCTGTTGGCCTGCTTCCCTGGAATCTGCTAATACCAAAGCTCGCTGATAAAGACCCATTTGATGGCGTGAAAACTTGCATCGGCAAACGGTGGGGAACGGCATGCTGGCCTTCGAAAAGCAGGAATATCTCGACCGGATCGAGAGCGTAAAGCTTCGCATGATGCAGTTCGGTCTCGACGTCCTGATCGTCAGCGATCCCGCCAATATGAACTATCTGACCGGCTATGACGGCTGGTCCTTTTATACCCCGCAGGCGGTAGTGGTCGCGCTGGCCCAGGACGAGCCCTTGTGTATCGTGCGCGGCATCGACTTCAATGGCGCCCGGGCCACGACTTTTCTGGCCGACAACAACCTGATCGGTTACCCGGACGATTACGTCCAAAGCAAGCGCAAGCATCCGATGGACTTCCTGGCTGACGTGCTGGAGGCGCGCGGCCTTGGCCGCGGCAATATCGGGCTGGAAATGGATTCCTATTATTTCACGGCCGCCAGCGCCGAAGCGTTGCACCAGCAACTGAGCAACGCGACGTTCAAAAACGCCCACACGTTGGTAAATTGGATCCGCGCCATCAAGTCACCGGCGGAACTGGAATATATGCGCCAGGCGGCGCGCATCCTGGAAAATGTCATGACCACCGCAATCGAGGCCGTCGAACCCGGCGTGCGCCAATGCGATGCGGTGGCCAAAATTCTGGCGGCTCAGGCGTCCGGCACGGCGGAATTCGGCGGCGATTACACCTCGATCGTCCCGATGTTGCCAACCGGCGCCGGCACCTCGACACCGCATCTGACCTGGTCGGACAAACCCTTCGTCAAGGGCGAGGCGACGATCATGGAACTGGCCGGTTGCCGGCGGCGCTATCACTGCCCGCAGGCACGAACGCTGTTCCTCGGCAAACCACCGCAAAGGCTCACTGACGCCGCCAAGGTCGTGGTAGAGGGCCTGAATACCGTCATCAACACGGCGGCGCCGGGCTTGACTTGCGAGGAAATCGAGGGCGTGTGGCGTGGTGTTATATCAAAGGCGGGCATCGAGAAGAACTCGCGGATCGGATATTCGGTGGGCCTGAACTATCCGCCGGACTGGGGCGAGCACACGATCAGCCTGCGGCCCGGCGACAAGACGGTTTTGCAGCCCGACATGACGATCCACGTGATACCCGGTATCTGGGAGGATGACTGGGGCATCGAAATCAGCGAATGCATCCACCTGACCGAAAACGGCGCCGTGCCGCTGGCGAACACCCCGCGGAAATTGATCGTCAAGGATTGACCGCGACGGTTGCCACAACCCTTGGTATTAGCGGTGCGAGATCGGTTTGGCGTAGGCCAGCTCAATGTCCCAGGGGAACAGGATCCAGGTGTCCTGGCTGACCTCGGTGATGAAGGTATCGACCATCGGCCGGCCCGCCGGTTTGGCGTAGATCGTCGCAAAATGGGCCTTGGGCAGCATGTCGCGCACCACCTTGGCGGTGGTCCCGGTATCCACCAGATCGTCCACGATCA
>CAXMQC010000144.1:0-3242 GCA_964195285.1 Akkermansiaceae bacterium | reverse complement strand
CGCGTCGGCGTTGCGGTCGCCGGCCATTCCTCGGTGCTGGCGGATATGGCGGGCTTCCGCATGCCGGTGGAGAGCAATCCGCTGCAGGCGCTGGTGTCCGATCCGATCAAGCCGGTGCTCGATTGCGTGGTGATGTCCAGCGCGGTCCATGTCTATGTCAGCCAGTCCGACAAGGGCGAACTGGTGATCGGCGCGGGGTCGGATGCCCATGTTTCCTATTCCCAGCGCGGCGGGTTCGATATCGTCGAGGGCATCATGGGCGCATTGTGCGAACTGGTGCCCATGGTCTCACGGCTGAAAATGATGCGCCAGTGGGGCGGCATCGTCGACGTGACGCCGGACCGCAGCCCGATCGTCGGCAAGACGCCGGTCGAGGGCCTGTTCATCAATTGCGGCTGGGGCACCGGCGGCTTCAAGGGCACGCCGGGATCGGGCCATGCCTTCGCGGCGACGCTGGCGGCCGGCGAACCGAACGACATTGCCGGCCCGTTCTCATTGGACCGGTTCCGCACCGGTTTCCTGATCGACGAAGCCGGCGCCGCCGCCGTCGCGCATTGAGGGGTATGACATGTTCCTGATCGATTGTCCCTTTTGCGGGCCGCGGCAGCAAATGGAATTTCATTGCCATGGCGAAGCGCACATCGCCCGCCCGGAAGATCCGGACGCGCTTTCCGACGCGGAATGGGCGGCCTACCTGTTCAACCGATCCAACACCAAGGGCGTGTTCTACGAGCGTTGGGTCCATAACCATGGATGCCGCCGCTGGTTCAATGTGGCGCGCGACACGGTCAGCGACCGGATTCTCGCGGTCTATCGCATGGGCGAAGAACCCCCGCAGGTGACGAAATGACCCAGCGATTCCGTCTTCCCGAGGGTGGCCGTATCAATCGCGATCGTCCGCTGCGGTTCCGCTTCGACGGCGTCGCCTATGACGGCTATGAGGGCGACACGCTGGCCTCGGCCTTGCTGGCCAACGGCGTGCGTCTGGTCGGCCGCAGCTTCAAATATCACCGCCCGCGCGGCATATTGTCGGCCGGCGCCGAGGAACCCAATGCGCTGGTGCAATTGCGCGAGGGGTCGCGGACCGAGCCCAATATGCGTGCGCCCCAGGTCGAGCTGTTCGACGGACTGAAGGCGAAGAGCCAGAATCGCTGGCCCTCGCTTTCCTTTGACGTCTGGGCGGTCAACAGCCTGTTCTCGCGGTTCTTTCCTTCCGGCTTCTATTACAAGACCTTCATGTGGCCGGCGAGTTTCTGGATGACCTATGAGAGGTTCATCCGCAACGCCGCCGGCTTGGGCAAGGGGCCTGTCGGCAAGGATCCCGACCGCTACGAGCAGCGCCATCAATGGTGCGACGTATTAGTGGCGGGCGCGGGTCCGGCCGGGCTGATGGCGGCGCTGGCCGCGGGCCGCGCCGGCGCGCGGGTGATCCTGGCCGAAGAGCAGCCGGAACTGGGCGGATCGTTGTTGTCCGATACGGGCGAGATCGACGGCCGGCCGGCCGTCGAATGGGTCGCCGCGGCCCTTGACGAATTGCGCGGCATGGAAGAAGTGATGATCCTGCCGCGCACCACGGTGTCCGGTTATTACGATTACAATTTCCTGACCTGTCTGCAGCGGGTCACCGACCATCTGGGCGACGAACCGGACGGCAAGACGCCGCGCCAGCGTTTCTGGCAGGTACGCGCGAAACAGGTGGTATTGGCGACCGGCGCGATCGAACGGCCGTTGACCTTCCTGAACAACGACCGGCCCGGCGTCATGCTGGCCGGCGCCGTGCGCAGTTATGTCAATCGCTATGCCGTGCTGCCGGGCCGCAAGGCGGTGATCTTCACCAACAACGACAGCGCCTACAACACGGCGATCGATCTGCAACGCGTCGGCGCCTCGGCCACCGTGGTGGATCTTCGCAAATCGCCGGACGGGCCGTTGGTCGACGCGGCGCGGACCGCCGGCGTCGAGATCAGGGACGGCCAGGCGATCGTGAAGGTCAAGGGCGGCCGGCGGGTCACCGGCGTCGTCATTCGCGAGCTGGACGCAAGCGGCAAGGGTGTCATCGGCGGTTCGCACGCCATCAGTTGTGACCTGGTCGCCATGTCGGGCGGCTGGAACCCCACCGTTCATCTGTTCAGCCAGTCGCGCGGCAAACTGCGCTTCGACGACCGGTTGGCCGCCTTCGTGCCGGACAGGTCTTTCGCCGACGAGCGTTCGGCCGGGGCCTGTAATGGTTCCTTGGGCTTGCCGGACTGCCTGGCCGAGGGAATGACGGCCGGGTTGGCCGCCGCGCGTGACGCCGGATTCGATACCCCGACCGCGCCTGCCGCGCCGGCGGCGCGTGGGTCGGACGAAAGCGGGATCATGCCGTTCTGGGTCGTGCCGTCAGGCAAGCGGCTGGGCCGGGGCGGCAAGCATTTCATCGATTTCCAGAACGACGTGACGGCGGCCGATGTGCATCTGGCCCATCGCGAGGGCTATGTTTCGGTCGAACATCTGAAGCGCTACACCACGACCGGCATGGGCACCGACCAGGGCAAGACCTCGAACGTCAACGCGCTGGCGATCATGGCGGATCTGCAAGGGATATCGATCCCCGCGGCCGGCACGACCACCTTTCGCCCGCCCTATACGCCGACCGGCTTTGGCGCCATCGCCGGGCGTAATGTCGGCGCATTCATGGACCCGGCCCGCCTGACCGCCATGCATGACTGGCATGTCGAGCATGGCGCGAAGTTCGAGGATGTCGGCCAATGGAAGCGCCCCTGGTATTACCCCGGGGACGGCGAGAGTATGGCGGACGCGGTGAATCGCGAGGTCCTGGCGGCGCGCAGCGCGGTGACCATGCTGGACGCCTCGACCCTGGGCAAGATCGACATTCAGGGGCCGGATGCGGCGGAATTCCTGAACCTTATCTATACCAACGCATGGCTAAAGCTGCCGGTCGGAAGCTGCCGTTACGGGCTGATGCTGCATGAAGACGGCATGGTGTTCGACGATGGCGTCACCACACGGCTGGCCGAAAACCGCTTCCTCATGACGACGACCACGGGCGGTGCGGCCAACGTGCTGACCTGGCTGGAGGAATGGTTGCAGACCGAATGGCCGGAACTGAAGGTCTATTGTACTTCCGTCACCGAGCAGTGGGCGACGGTTTCGGTCAGCGGGCCCTATGCGCGCCACGTGGTCGGATCGCTGACCGACTACGACGGGCTCGGACCGCGGGATCTGCCATTCATGACCATGGC
>CAXMQC010000143.1:0-5315 GCA_964195285.1 Akkermansiaceae bacterium | reverse complement strand
CGGATCTAGTGGGTACCGGACCCGACAATGTCTTCGGTGAGTTTAGTGAGAACGCCCGGTTTGCAGTCACATTCGGCGGCGTGATGATCTTTGTGATTCTGTTGCCGACATTGGGCCGCGTCATGGTGTTTCATCGTCTCGCCCGCGCCGTGGTCAATAGCCTGGCGATTACCGGAACCCGGAATTTCGCCCAGGTTGCCCAGGCGCTGGACAGCTCGCCACGCCTCGGCGAGGGCCTGGCCGACGCCTTCGATCTCGGCGATTTCTGATCGATGTCCGACGACAGCGCCGCGCCGCCGCCGGACGACCAGCCGACACCCCGCTCGACCATCGGATATCCGGGACGCTTCGCCGACGGCAAGACCGCGGCGGTCCATGAAATACGGGTACAGTTCGACGGCGATGGGCTCCGCGTCATGGATGCGACCGGCCTGGAGTTGACGCAATGGCCCTACGACGACATTCGGCTGGTCGAGCGTCCGGTTGCTGGCCGGCCTTTGCGCCTTCAGAACCTGACGCAGGAGATGGCGCGGCTGGAGGTTACCGGCCAGGAGCCGCTGGAAATATTGCGCCGCCTCGCCCCGGACATCGAAAAGACGGGTGCGCGCGACCCCGCGCAATGGCGCCGGGCGGCAACCTGGACCGTGGCGCTGGGCCTGTTGTTCGGCGGCATCTGGTGGGGCCTTTCCAGTTCGGCGCCGTTGATCGCGGCGATGGTGCCGATCGAGTTGGAAGAGCGGATCGGCAAATCCACCGTCGAGCAGGTCGCGCTGCTGTTCGGCGGATTCCGCGGCGTCGACGAGTTGACCTGCCGGCGGCGGGACGGATTGCGGGCGCTCGACGCGATGACCGACCAACTTACCGCCGTCGACGAGTCGCCGTACGACTTCAACATCCGTGTATTGGATATCGACATTCCAAACGCCTTCGCGGCGCCCGGCGGCTATGTCGTGGTCTTCAGCGGCTTGATCGATCTGGCGGAATCGCCCGATGAACTCGCCGGCGTGCTGGCCCATGAAATGGGCCATGTCACCCACCAGCATGCCATGACCAACCTGGTCCGCACCATCGGGTTCCAGGCGCTGATCGTACCGCTGATCACCGGCGGCGCCATGGCGGCGGATGTGCTGAGCGAGATGGGCCAGGCTGCCCTGCAGGCGTCCTATACGCGCGAACTTGAAGAAGACGCCGACCGAGTCGCAGTCGATCTGATGAACCGGGCCGGCCTGAAGGCCGCCAGCTTTACCGACCTGCTGTCCCGCATCGAGCAAGAATTCGGCGCATCGCCTGGAGACGATGAATCGGAGGCCCCGGATAGCGGCGGGACGGAACCAGAAAGCTCACGTTCCATCCCCGATATGCTGGCGACCCACCCCTCGACCCCCGACCGCGCGCGCATGGTACGCGAGCTGGCCGCCCCAGGTGGCGAGGCCGGACTCGACGAGGCGCAATGGGCGGCATTGCGGTCGATCTGCGATTCCCTGAAAAGCCGCAATTAACAGCAAATTAACACTAACTTCGTATGCTGTGCATGAAACTTTCTTGTACAGTAGGCGATGTAAAGAAATGTCCGAGGCCGGCAAGAGCTCCCCGAGCAAAAAGGCCAAGAAAAGCCAGCCCAGCCATGAGGCCCGGGTGGCGAACATTCTTGATCAGATGATGGATAGTCTGGACCCGGACTCGCCGGCCGATCAGACCATGCGCTGCATGCTGGAAAACGCCATGGCTCGCGCTGCCAGGGCCGAGGAAGCCCTGGAGGCCGCCGGTCGGCGCCTGGAATGGCTCGAAAGCCGGAATATCCAGGACGAGGTAACGGGGCTGTTTAACCGCCGTGGCCTTGAGCAGGCGATGCGGCACGACCTCGCCCGCGCCCGCCGATATGGCGATACCGGCGCGCTGGTGCTGTTGGACATTACGCATCTTGATACGATTCGCGAGGAGCATGGCGGCGATGCCACGAATTACGTCCTGACCGTCATCGGCAATATCCTGCATACCCGGTTCCGCGAGGTCGACCGTATCGGCCGGTTGGAAGGCAACCGCTTCGCGATCGCCTTGACGTTGATCAGCCGGGAAGATACCCGCAAACGCGCCGCCATGCTGAAAGGCTATCTCGACGAGGTGGAGGTTCCCTGGCGGGGTTGCAACATTGCTATCAGGGTGAGAACCGGTCTGGCTTTCTACGGCCAACGCGACGCGGTGGAAGACCTGCTGGAACGCGCCGAAGCCGAGTTGGAAGAACGCGAGCACCGCATTGCCCGCCTCAGCCACCCTGCCGAGTAGGCGAAAAACGCTCTAGATCAATAGGCGCGGGCGACCGCGAAGTCGACGGCCTCCATCATGGCGGCGCGAATTTCGCTTTTCGGGAATACGGCGAGGGCCTGTTTGGCGCGGACCGCGTAATCGCGGGCGCGTTCGGCGGTTTCGTCCAGCACGCCATGCTTTTCCAAGACGACGATGGCCCGGCCAAGATCGTCTTTTTCCTGTTCCATCCGCTCCATGGTACGGGTCCAGAATTCGCGCTCCTCGCCGTTGGCGCGGGCGAAGGCCAGCACGATCGGCAGGCTCATCTTGCCTTCACGAAAATCGTCGCCGACGGTCTTACCCAATTGCGCCTGCAGCGCCGAATAATCCAGAAGATCGTCGATAAGCTGGAAGGCGATTCCCAGGTTCATGCCGTAATCGGCCAGCGCCCGCTGTTCGGCCTGGCCACGGCCGGTGACCACGGCGCCAATCTCGGCGGCCGCCGCAAACAGGGTCGCGGTCTTGCAGCGTATGACCTCAAGGTAATCCGCCTCGCCGGTGCCGGTATCGTTGGTGGTAACCAGTTGCAGCACCTCACCCTCGGCGATTACGGCCGACGCGCTCGAGAGAATCCGCAGCACTTCAAGCGAGCCGTCCTCGACCATCAGTTCGAACGATCGAGAAAACAGGAAATCGCCGACCAGCACCGACGCCTGGTTGCCCCAAACCGCATTGGCGGAATCAAGCCCGCGTCGCAACAGGGATTCGTCGACCACGTCGTCATGCAGCAAGGTCGCGGTATGGATAAACTCGACGCAGGCCGCCAACGCGCAATGGCGTTCACCCTCGCCGTATCCGCATAGCCTGGCCGCGGCCAGCGTCAGCATCGGACGCAGCCGCTTGCCGCCGGCCGCAATGATATGGCCGGCCAGTTGCGGGATCAGGACTACCGGGCTTTGCATCTTATCCATGATCAAACGATTGACGGCGGCCAGGTCATTCTTGACGAGGCTGTGCAACATATCCAGCGACGGTTTGGCCGTCTGTTTCATTTCCGCGCCGACGAATGCCAACGGATTTCCCTTTATTCAATGGGCTTGCGAAGTCGCAGCGAGCATAGTTTAACCGAACTACTGGTCAAGTGGACTAAAAAGCGCACCTGTATAGGATTTGATTGATAATATAGGTCATGAAGGAAATATTGCGAACCGGCGATCCAGTGCAGCTGTCATGGGTGTCGGCCCTGCTGGCCGGCGAGAATATCGAGATGGTGGTGCTGGACACCCATATGAGTTTTGCCGAGGGGTCGATCTCCGCGATCCCGCGCCGAATCATGGTGGCCGACGTCGATTACGAGGCGGCGATGCGCCTGCTGGCCGATGTCGGCGAAATTGAGGCCGTCGCGGACAAGGCGGACAGCCTGCTGGGCGGCCAGATCGGCCTGTACCAGCCCCAGGGCGGCTATCGCGTGGCGGTCGATCCGGTATTACTGGCGGCATCCGTGCCGGCGGCCAGCACCGGGAGGTTGCTCGATATCGGGACCGGCACCGGCGCGGCCGCCCTTTGTTTTGCCCATCGCGCACCGGGATCGCAGGTAACGGGGCTGGAGCTGCAGCCGGAAATGGCCGCATTGGCGCGAAGCAATGTAGAACTGAATGAGATGGAGAGCCGGGTGGCGATCCTGGAGGGCGACTTGCTGCGCCCGCCAGCGGAACTTGCAGCCGGCGGGTTCGACCATGTCGTCGCCAATCCGCCTTACCTGCCCCCCGGTCGCGCCGACCCGCCGCCGGATGCGTCGAAAGCCGTGGCGAACGTGGAGGGCGAGGCAGGGCTCGCCCACTGGGTTGATTTCGCGATCCGCATGGCCAGGCCGAAGGGCGGCGTCACTTTCATCCACCGCGCCGACCGGCTGGACGAGCTGCTGGCCATGCTATACGGCCGCGCCGGCGGCATCGTGGTCTTTCCGCTGTGGCCAAAGCCGGACCGCGAAGCCAAACGCGTCATCGTCCGCGCCCGGCCCGGCGTCAACACGCCTTTGCGCCTTAGCGCCGGGCTGGTGCTGCATGAAGAGGACGGCGGATATTCAACGGCCGCGCTATTGATACTCAGAGACGGCGGGGCGCTTACTTTGTGAGAACGCTTTCCGTCTTGTCGCCCCAATCCCCCATCCCTATGTTAGCCGCCATGGCGCATCGTTATAAAGAAAGCAGACTGGAAAGGGTTCCGCTGATGGGTAACTGGCTGGCGAAGCGGTTCGCGGCGGGGCCTGTAGTGCCCGTGTTGCGTTTTTCCGGGGTAATCGGCCAGGCCGGCATCGGCCGCAAGGGGCTGTTGCTGGACGATTTGAACGATGCCATCGAGCGCGCCTTTAAGACCAAGAAGAAGGCGGCCGTCGCCATTTCGGTAAACTCGCCCGGCGGATCGCCGGTGCAGTCGGCGCTGATCGCCGCGCGTATCCGCGCCCTGGCCGAGGAGCAGGATATTCCGGTCTATGCCTTCTGCGAGGATGTCGCGGCGTCGGGCGGATACTGGCTGGCCTGCGCGGCGGACCATATATACGCCGAGAATGCCTCCATCGTCGGCTCGATCGGCGTGATTTCGGCCGGCTTCGGATTTACCGATCTGATCGACCGGGCCGGCATCGAGCGCCGCGTCCACACGGCCGGCGAATCGAAATCGATGCTGGACCCCTTCCGTCCGGAAGACCCGAACGACGTGGCGCGCCTGACCGCGATCCAGGAAGATGTCCACGACCAGTTCAAGAGCTGGGTCCGGACGCGCCGCGGCGCGCGAATCGGCGAGGGGTTGTTCGACGGCACCTTTTGGACCGGCCGAAAGGCGGTCGAGTTGGGCCTGACCGACGGGGTCGGCAACCTGCATGACGTGATGCGCGAAAAATTCGGCGAGAAGGTCAAGCTGCGGCAGATCAAGGTGGCGCGTGGCTGGCTGCAGAAGCGGTTCGGAGTGAAACAGGGCGGCGATATCGCCGCCGACGTGCTGGCGACCATCGAGGAACGCGCGATCTGGAACCGTTACGGGCTGTGATACGCTTGACCCCGCATACCCCGAAA
>CAXMQC010000142.1:0-5548 GCA_964195285.1 Akkermansiaceae bacterium | reverse complement strand
GTCGCCGGTTCGGATTCGGGCGGTGGCGCGGGCATCCAGGCCGACATCAAGGCGATTACGGCACTGGGCGGTTATGCGATGACGGCGGTTACCGCGCTGACGGCGCAGAATACCGAAGGCGTCAACGGCATTGTCGAGACGACCGGCGGGTTCGTCGCGGAACAGATGCGGCTGGTGCTGGATGACATCGGCGCCGACGTTATCAAGATCGGCATGGTGCCCAACGAGGAAACCATCGAATCGGTGCATTATACCTGTAGGGAATTTGCGCCGGATATCCCCATCGTGCTGGATCCGGTGATGATGGCCAAGGGTGGGCATCCATTGATCGATCGTGAGGCGATTCACCTGGTGCGCCAGTATTTCCTGCTGCACGCCCATATCGCGACACCCAACATCCCCGAGGCCGAGGTTCTGACCGGCATGGAGATCCACTCGCTCAACGACATGAAGCACGCCGCGGAAATCATGATCACGCTGGGTTGCCAGTCGGTATTGGTCAAGGGTGGCCATTTCGAGGGCGAAACGCTCTACGACGTTCTGTTCTCGGAGGACGGGCTGGAGATTTTCGAAGACAGCCGCATCGACACGCCGCACACCCACGGCACCGGCTGTACCCTGGCCTCGGCGATCGCCGTGGGGCTGGCCCAGAAGATGGCGCTGCGCGATGCGGTGGTGCGCGCGCGGGCCTATGTTCGCCAGGCGATCCTGACGGCGCCGGGTTTCGGCAAGGGACACGGGCCGCTGAACCACGTCCATACCGTGGCGCCCTACCACCCCGAAAAGCAATAAACCCAAGGCTCGTTATATGATCGGATTGGCGGCCGGCGGTGTCGATTTCAACAAGCCGGCCAATATTTCCAGACCCTGGCGAATGCGCTCGCGATCTTGCTCGGCGCTTATACAGACCCGCACTGCCCGTTCGGCCGACTCGCTTTCGCCGGCTGCAAAGGCGATACCCGGCGTCACCGTGACGCCGCGCGCCAGTGCTTCGGCCGTGAAAGCCGTTCCTGTCCATAGGGGCGGAAGATTCACCCAGCTATGGGTGCCGCTGGGATGCCAGAGTCGGCGCGTATCGCCCAGGATTTCGGTTACCATCTGTTGACGCCTGGCGGCTTCCAGCCGCTGGCGTTCGACCGCTGCATCGGCCGCGCCCGACAGAATCAGGTCGGTTGCCAGCTCGGTATTCAAGGGTGATGGCATCAGCGCGGTGGCGCGGATCGCCGCCGCCAGCCGGGGAATCAGGGCCGCGGGCGCCGCGATAAAACCGGTCCGAAGGATTGGCGCAACCGGCTTAGAAAGGCTCGTTATATAGATGCCCAGATCCGGCGCGAAATTGCTGATGGGCGGCGGCGGATCCTTCACCACATAGCCGAATACATCGTCTTCAACGATGAAAACGTCGTGGCGTCCGGCGATCTCCGCGATAGCGGCCCTGCGGTCTTCCGGCAGGACCGAGGTCGTCGGGTTGTGGAGGGTCGGCACGGTATAAAGAAATCGCGGGGTCACCTCGCGGCAGGCGGCCTCGAACGCGTCGGGCAAAATTCCCTGCCCGTCGATCGCCACCGGTATGACATTCAACCCCAACATCTCCGCCAGTTGACGCGCGCCCGGCCAGGTCAGCAATTCGACCAGGACCCTATCGCCGGGTTTGGCGAGCGCCATGAAGGCGATACTCAACCCGTGTTGGCAACCATTGACGATCAGGATCGAGTCTTCGCCGCGTTCCATACCGAAACGCTGCAGCCAGGTTTGTGCGGCGGCACGATGCCGTTGCAGCCCGTTTGACGGCAGGTATCCCTCGATAACGCGCAGCCGCTCGGGCGTGGCCAGCCGCTGCATCGCCTGAGCCAGAAGTTCGTTCACCCACGGATCGGCCGGAAAATTCTGGTTCATCATGATCGGGCCAGACGCCTTTTCGGCATCGGCCCCGGGCCGGTCGAAAACCGCCATGGGAAAGTTGAAGGCTGCATCGCGTGACTGGGCCGCCGGCGAATCCTGTTTCGCCTTTACGTAGGTGCCCCGGCCGACTTCGCCGGCGATATGTCCCTCGGTCTGGGCCAGCGCATAGGCGCGGGTGACGGTACCCACGGTAACGCCCAGCTTCCAGGCCAGGTCGCGATGGGTCGGCAGGCGCGCGCCCTCCGGCAGCTCGCCGCTGGTGATGGCGCTCGCGATGGCGTCGGCGAGGGCTCGGTATTTGGGGCCGTCATGGGCCGAAATGTCCGGTGTCCAAATTGTCATGGTGACAATGTTTTCATTGACTCTATTGTACCCTTATATAAACCTAAATGTCCCTGCAGACAATGGCGATGGTGGTAGATTGTACCGATACAATATGCCGCCATCGTCGTCAAGCAAAACTCTACAACGCGAGGAGAATGAAAATGGCCTGGAATAGCTTGGTAAAGGAAAGCGTCCCCGCCGGGGGGCTGTCATTGCGAGACGTAGCATCCTACATTCGCCTGTGGCGCCACCGCGCGCGGAGCCGGCGTCAATTGATGTGGCTCGATCAGCGTCAATTGCGCGATATCGGACTCGATCGGTTGTCGGCCATGGAAGAGGCGTACAAGCCCTTCTGGCGCGGTTAGTCGAATGGCGGTAGCAATGAGAACACAATCTGACGATATCTATGTTGTCGATGCTTTCGTGGGTGATGGCCTGACCGGAAATCCGGCGGCCGTCTGCCCGCGGGAAGATTGGCTGGCAGACGATGTAATGCAGTCGGTGGCGCGTGAAATGGCGCTCTCTGAAACGGCATTTTTCGCGCCGAAGGACGACGGTTATCTGCTGCGCTGGTTCACCCCGACGACGGAGGCCGATCTCTGTGGCCATGCCACGCTCGCCTCGGCGGCAATATTATTCTCGTATTTGGATCCCGGCGCGTCGGCCATTCGGTTTTATTCACGAAAGGCCGGCCCCCTGACCGTGACCCGCAATGGCGACCTTCTGGAACTGGATTTTCCCGCAAACCCGGCGAATCCGCGACACCTGGACGGATTATCCGCCGCATTGGGCGCCGAACCGGTCGAGGTCTTGCGGAGTGACGTGTCCACCTGCCTGGCAATTTTCGACAATGAGGACGCCGTCCGCGGGCTGGCGCCCGACATGGCGGCGGTTGAGGCGCTTGAAGATCGCAAGATCGTCGCCACCGCGCCCGGTGAGAAGGTCGACTTCATATCGCGTTGCTTCGTGCCCTCGGCGGGCATCCCCGAAGATCCGGTCACCGGTAGCGCCCACACGACGCTGGTGCCCTATTGGTCGGCGCGGTTGGGCAAGGTGGAACTGGCCGCCATCCAGGCCTCGGCACGGGGCGGGGAATTGTTCTGCACCGACCGGGGAAATCGTATCGCCATCGCGGGCAAGGCCGCAATCCGCAGCAGCGGCACGCTGGATCTCGCCGGCGCATCGCCGCGGGCCGACCTTGTCGCTGCCTGAGCCCGCGCGGTGCCATAGCTCTAATATTCATCACTAAATTCTGCTACGTTGCCCTTGCGACAGGGAGGAAAAGACATGGACATCGCCACGCAAGACAAACTCAAGCTGCCGGGGCTGGCCGGAATCGAACAGGCGCATGAAGGGTTGGCGCCTTATATGGAGGATACGCCGCTGGTGCGTTGCGAGCTGCTGTCCCGCGCGCTCGACGCCGATGTCTGGATCAAGAACGAAACCGTCACCCCGATCGCCAGCTTCAAGCTGCGCGGCGCGCTGACCCATCTGCTGCGCGCCAAGGACTTGCGCGGCGCGGTCACCTCGTCGACCGGCAATCATGGGCAGGGCGTGGCCTATGGCGCGCGAAGGCTGGATGTGGCGTCGCATATATTTCTGCCGGCGGTGAACAACCCGGTAAAACGCGCAATGATCCACGCCTTTGGCGCCACCTTGCATGAGGTCGGCGCCGATATCGACGTCGCCAAGGAGGCCGCCCGCAACTTTGCCGCCGAAAAGGGCATGGAATTCATCGATGACGGCGAGAGCCTGGATATGATGGAGGGCGCGGGCACGGTCGGCCTGGAATGCGCCCGCAAGCTGGACAATATCGACTGGTTCTTCGTGCCGATGGGCGCGGCGACCCTGTTCACCGGCGCGGCGGCGGCGGTCAAGGCGCTGCAACCGGATTGCAAATGCGTCGCCGTCCAGGCGAAAGGCGCCCCGGCAATGGTGCAAAGCTTCCACGCACGCAGATCGGTCCAGGCGGCGATCGAAACGGTGGCCGACGGGCTGGCCTGCCGCATCCCGGCCGACCGCGCGCTGCAGGGGCTGATCGCGCTGGGCGACGATGCGATGACGGTGTCCGACGATGCCATGCTGGCCGCGGTCCGCAGCATCGCGGAATGTGCCCATGTGCTGGTGGAGCCAGCGGGTGCGGCGGCGCTGGCCGGCGCCTGGGAGCGGCGCGACGCTATCCGTGGCAAGCGCGTCGTGTTGTTGCTGACCGGCGCCAATATCCCGCGCGATGTTTTGCAGAAGGCGTTGGCGGGCGCGCCGCTGTTCACGTTGGAGGATGCCGCGGCCGCCGGCGGATGAGAGACGATGACGGTAAGCTGGAACATCGAAAATGGTCTAGGCGCGGACGAGTTCATCGATGTGCTGACGCGTTCCGGTTTGGCCGAGCGCCGCCCGGTGGAACAGCGCGAACGGGTCGCCACGATGCTGGAAAACAGCAACCTCATCATCACCGCTCGCGACGCCGACGGGCTGTTGATCGGCGTTTCGCGCTGCATCACCGACTATGCCTATTGCTGTTATTGTTCCGACCTCGCGGTCGACCGCAAATGGCAGGGCCAGAGCCTGGGGCGCGAACTGGTCCGCCGCAGCCGCGAGGCCGCCGGCGACGGCGCCACCTTGATTTTATTGTCGGCCCCGGGCATCGAGGATTATTACCTGCATACCGGATTCGAGAAATTCGAGACCTGTTACGGAATTCACCGCAAGGGGTAAAGAAACGAATTCCCGTATTTTGCAGCGGCCCGTATCGAATTATACAGGTGTGACGCTCTCGTTCGCTGGAATTGGGTTGGCCGACCCCCAGTGGTCGGCATCAGAGTTCTTCTATCGTATGCCAGAAATTGTCGGCGACGGCCGGCAGATCTCCGTTGGCCCTGAAGATCGTGATATCGACCGGGATACGCCAAGAATCATCGCCCGCCTGCACCAATGGCGGATGGTCACTGGCCCTGTTGACCCGCATGCTGGCGATCCAGGCGACCCCATGTTTTTCTTCGACCAGTGATTTCAGGTTTACCGCCGCCGGCGATTCCGAATGACGCTTCAGGAAATTGGGGGTCTGTCGCCGGCCAAGCATGGCGCCGACCATTTGGCCCAGCGCGGAGCGTTCGGAATATACCAGATGGGGGATGAGCTTGTCGGAAGAACCGGGCAGAAGATAAAGCGGTGTGCCATCTTCGTTGGCCGCCGATACGGGGACCAGGAAATCCCTTCCGACGGTTTTCGAGGCATAATCTTCCCGGTTGAATCCCAAGACCGAATCTGCATTCGTCAAGCAAAGCATGAAATGACAATCACTATGTATCAAGGCCCGGGTACA
>CAXMQC010000141.1:0-7149 GCA_964195285.1 Akkermansiaceae bacterium | reverse complement strand
TTGTGCTTCTTCACGGGCGTCCTCGAGGACTTCCTCGTCGGGTTCGCGCATGCGATACGAGACGGCGCCTTCGCGGCGCGCCTTGTCCTCCAGCACTTCCTGCCAGCGCTGGCTGACCGGTCGGCGATTGCGGTTGGCCTTCTTTCTGGCCTTGATATCGTCATCCTCGCCGGACTGATAATCCAGCCCACTGTCGTAATCGCTTTCATAGGCGTTCAGATCGGTCATCAACGCCGAAAGCTGCCGGCCTTTTTCGGTCTTGGACTCTTCGCTCGTCGCCTGGGCGGCATCCTTGCGCGTGCGCCGGTCTTCGACGGTCAGCATCGCGGTCGCATCGATGGCCTCGGGCAACAGGATGCGCGAAACATCCAGAACCACCAGAAGATTGCCGCGAAGCCGGAAAATGCCCGAACAAATCTTTCGGACCTTTTCGTCCATCGTCGAGGGTGCATTGTCGAAGTCGCGCTTGGGCAGGGTCCGCACGTCGCCGATCGCATCGACCAGCAAGGTATAGAGATCGCCCTTGTATTCGACCGTGACACCCATTTGGCTGTCCCAGGGAACCTCTTCGTCATTGCCCAGAAGCTTGCGCAGGTCGATGACGGTTACGATCCGGCCGCGAAGATTGAGCACCCCTGCGATCGCCGACGGGGCCAGCGGAACCGGCGTGATCTTCGACGCTTCGACAATGTCCTGAACCTGTAGAATTGGAATACCGAAAAGCTGGTTGTCGACGATCATTGTCACCAGCTGTTCTTCGTTCACCCCGACAATAGTCGTATCCGAGACTGCCGCAACGCTAGCCATAATCAACCCCTCGATGCCATCGCCCGTCCAACGGTGAGTCTCTCCACCGGAACCTCCTGCTGGACGGCGCAATTATCCAATTAGACTGCGGCACGATAGGCCATTTAAATTAACACTATGTTTAAATCAGGCCCCCGATTCAGTGTATTCTGTCCTCATTCAAGGGCCACGAAACCACCATCGAAGCGGTGAAACGGATGAATTCGGCAAAGACGGCGCTAACGGTCCCGCGGGCCATCGCATGGCAAACGCCGGAAGCAGGCGAAATGCGCAAACATTCCGTGATGATCGCAGGTCATCGGACCAGCATTTCCCTGGAGACCGCCTTCTGGCGGGCTCTGCTGGACATTGCGAAAATCCGTGGCGTTAGCGCCAATCAACTGATTACCGGGATCGACCGCGAGCGCCAGGGCAATCTGTCCAGTGCCATCCGGCTGTTCGTGCTGGCCGAAGCCCTGAACGCGGCCAGCCGGCCTACTGAATAGATTTCAATATATCTCGAATGAAATCATCCGGCTTCTGTGGTTTCTCGGGCGCCGGTTCCGGCGTGCCGGCCGGCGCCGGTTCGGGATTCGGCTGTTGCGGCGCCGGCTCGGGCGGCCGCCTCAACCAGGTCCCGGCCGTCCTGACGTCGGGGGTGTCCAGCGGTCCCTTCAACCCGACCGTCACATAGGGTTCGTCCGTGTCCTCGTTACGGTGCATGTCGGTGTTGCTGTCGATCCACCAATTCGCGAGATCGGTCGTACCGGCGGTCAGCGCTCGGGCGCCCTCGCCATCCAGCAACAGATTGTCGGTCCGCGCCACCCCCTTGCCGACGACGAAGTCTCCGCTCAACGCCGACGGCTCCGCCGCGAAGGCCTTGATCAGGGTGCCCACGGCATCGCTGGTGGCGCCGACTTCCCTGACCTTGTCGCCCAACAGGGCCCCCAACAGGGTCCCGACGCCGGCTTGGGCGCGTTCGTCCTCCTTCAAACGCGCCTCGACATTGCCCGAGATCTGGCCGTTACCCGCCAGCGACGAAACCAGTTCGAATTCGTTATGCCCGGTGGCGGTGAGAGAAATATTCAGCGAGACGGGGCCTTCGAACCGGGCAAACTCGCCAGCCGCTTCCATGGCGGCCAGCGACGAAATTTCCTTCGCGGAAAGGCTGCCGCCCATGGTCGGGGCTGTGGCCGTGGCGTCCAGCCTGCCCGCCGCCTTTACGACACCGCCGAACAATTGGCCGGAAAACTCTTCTACGGTCGCGACGCCGTTTTGGACCGCCGCCCGCAGGTGGGCTTCGTCGATGCGAACGTCGCGCCTGACCAGGGCCCTGGACCGCAGCACAAGGCTCATATCGAAATCCCGCAGCCCGGTTACGTCGATCGCCTCGCGCGACCACCGCGCGTTGCCGCGAACCGGGGGGACGCCAGTGGCGTCCGGCGGATCCAACTTGGCGGGAAACAGCCTGTCCAGCAGGACAATGCCGGTGGTCAGGTCGGCGGTGATATCGGGCCGCTCACCCGACAGGGCGACGTCTATGACACCGGAAAAATCCGTTCCGCCAAGCTTGCCGGAAATGTCTCTGAAAGCCAGCGAGTCTGCGCCGCCCGACAGCCGGAACCTGGCATCCAGCGGACCAATCCCACCGGCGCGCCGACCCGGTATCGCCAGCGCCAGAACGGGGTCCCCGTCGGCGTGGCTGACCGACATCGCGAGGTCGAGGCCAATTCTGTCGTCCAGGCCGGTAAGGGCGCCGGCGGCCATGACCTTGCCCCCAATGGCATCCATGACCGCGTCGATTTGCACATTGTCGAGGGTCCCCGTCGCCCGCCCGGCTATCGTGAATTGCCCGATCCGCTGTGCGAAGGCACTGTTTTTCATGCCGATAAAGCCGGCAAAGGCTTCCGGGTCCCGGCCGTCGAGGGTAATATCGATATCGGCAATGGGGTCGGAGACGAGACTGGTGATCTTTCCCGAGATTGCCATCGACGCCCCACCCAGATCACCGGCCGCCAGCTCCCGCAAGTCCAGATCGCCATTGAACAGCTGGGCATCGATTCGCAGAGCGGACAGCTTTTTATCTCGCCAGGTAAGGGTGCCGACGGTGATGCTCAAATTCGCGTCAAAGGCGCCCAACCCGGTGGCGTCCTGATCCGCCTTGGCGGCATCCGGGGGATCGGGCGTGCCGCTGTCGCGCGCGGCCAGATAGGCATCGAGACCAATCTGGTCTATGTCAAGGTTCACCCCGAACGAAGGACGCGCGCGCCGGGCGATAACCGCGGCCCCTGAAACACTGGTCGCATCGAACCGTGCCTTGACCTCGGTCAGGTTCACGGTATCGGGCCGAATCGCAATTCGGCTGGTATAGGAAAAGGCGCGCAACCGGTCGGGTGGCAGTGCCGAACCTTCGACCCCACCCCACAACAAGGCAGCGCGGAGATTGTCGGAAATCACGGCGAGATCGCCGTCCAACTGGGGGCCGCCGTCGGCGTTGACGACCTTGCCCGACAGGTTCACGGACGTACCGCCTGGGAACTGCGCGCTGGCGCGTTCAACCGTCAACATTCCGGATTCCAGCTTTGCGATCAGCCCGGCATCACGGACGATGCTGCCCTTCCAGCGCAGAATTCCGGCCCTGATGTCGATCTCGGCATCGAACCCTTCCGGGATCGCCGCGGGTTCCGGTGCGACGTTGTTGTCATTTTCCGGGACCGGCGCGGGTTGGTCCGCCTGCGCCAGCATCTCATCGATATTGACGGTAGCAAGGTCCAACCTGGCCTTCAGTGCCGGGGTATCACCGAGACTGAGGGTCGCCCGGCCGGACGCGTCCAGCTTGCCCAGCCGCACGGCGATGTCATCGGCTTCGATTTCCTCGGCCGTCGCGTTGATCAGTGATTCCAAGGAAAATTCCCATGCCGGCAGCCCGCCAACCGGCTTGCCGGTCATCGCCGTGGCGAAGACGGCGGCATCGGCGCCCGACATACCTATTTTCCCCTCGAAGGCCTGTGATTCCTTGTTCAAGGCACCGGAAAATGAAATCTCGCCGGCATCATCGGCGAGCACTATTCGTGCATTGACCGGCACCGGTTTGCCGGTATCGCGCTGGCCCACAAAGAGATTGACCGCAAAAGGCAGGTCCCTGTAGCTGGCGTTGGCTTCCAGCTTCAATGGACCCGAGTGGTCGGCCATGGCGACCTGGGTGTTCAGCCGTTCCAGCCTTTGCGGCTGACCATTGGCGCCGCGCCATACCAGGGTGCCACTGGCGATGGCGACCCGTTCGAAAGAAAAATCGAGCGGCAGCGCCGGTCGGACCGAGCGGTTGCCTTGCCCACCGGGCGCCGGCTGGTCGGGACGGGCCGCGATATCCCAGTTGGTCCGGCCGTCGGGCAAAGTCTCGAGATTGATGACGGGTTCGACCAACAGCAGCGAGGTGACGGCGATCCGGCCGCCGAAAAGCGGGACGGCCGCGATCTGCATGCGAATTTCGCCGACCCGCGCCAAATCTGATTCCGACGCGCCCTCGATATTGGCGATCCAGACGTCGCTGGCGTTCAGATGCGGCGACGGCAGGAGCGCCATTTCCAGATCCCCGTCGATCGACACCTGGCGACCGGCGGCGCGGCTCAACAGCGCCGATAGCTCACTGCGATAGGCGTTCCAATCGACAAACGACGGGACGACGACAAGCACCGCCACCGACAGGACGCATAACGAAATTATAACGGTAAAAAATCTCTTCAAACGATATTCTCCCAAACCGGAAGCCGGCCTATCATTCAGACTTGCGGATTACGCCGCTGGGCTGCTATCCAATATGTCATTGCGACCGGACAGGGGAAACGAAGAAATGGCGGAAATCGTCAATCTAAATCGTTATCGCAAGGCTCGCGAGAAAGACCGCGCCAAAATAGCGGCCGACGAGAACCGCGTGCTCCATGGTCGCACGAAGGCGGAAAAACGGCACGATGGCGAGCAACAAGACCGCGAATCACGATCACTGGACGGTACCATACTTGAGGACGACGCCCCTGAACCTGACTGACGCGGCCAGAATGTTTCGGCATTGTGCACCGAAATTACGGGCGGTTTCAAGCCAACCGGGACTTGATCGGAAGGAAGATCGCTGAATGCAGACGGAAAAGTCCGAAAAAACCACGCCGATTCGGGCGCCGGGCATTCGAACGGTCGAAATGGACCGCCCCTGGAGCTAGCCGGCCGCAGGCTGGCGGGATTTTGCCAGGGCTCCATTGGTAAGCCTGTCATACGGTTTCCTGTTCAGTCTCGCCGGCTATGTCGCTATTTACGGGCTTTACGCCATCGACATGTTTTATCTGATCCTGCCGATGGCGGCCGGATTTGCCCTGGTCGGGCCGGTGGCCGCACTTGGGGTGGATAATGTGAGCCGGCGGTTGGAAGCCGGAGAACCGGTTGCCCTGGGCGCGGCGCTGAGGTCGTTTTTGGCCAATTCCGGCTCGGTATCGGCGATGGGGCTGGTTCTGATGCTGTTCCTGCTGGCCTGGATTCGGGTCGCCTTGTTGATTTTCGCGCTGTTCTTCGGAAGCCAGCCCATCAGCTCTACCAACTTCATAGATGTCGTATTCTTCGCGCCGGAAAGCCTGCCCTTCGTGATAACGGGCACGCTGGTCGGGGCGATTCTGGCGGTTGCCGTTTTCACAATCAGCGCGATCTCGCTGCCGATATTGCTGGATCGCGATGTCGGCGTGCCGGCTGCGGTCGCGGCCTCGTTCAGGGCGGTCAACAGGAACCCCAAGGCGATGGCGCTGTGGGCGGCCCTAATCGCGGGCTTTACGGCGTTCGGTGTGGCGACGCTGTTCGTCGGGCTGACCGTCTGCCTGCCGCTGATCGGTTTTGCCTCATGGCATGCCTACCGCGACCTTGTCGTCGAGGAAGATATCGCCGGCCCGGGAACATTGGCGGCCGGCCACAGCGACGTTTAGATCTCGGCGTCGCCATCGCCGCCACGAAGCCGCATAATGCGCCGGATCACAGCCGCAGGATCTTTCCCGGATTCATGATGTTGTCGGGGTCGATCGCCAGTTTGAGCGTGCGCATGACGCTGATCGCGTCGCCATGTTCGGCCACCAGGAAATCCATCTTGGCAATGCCGACGCCATGTTCGCCGGTGCAGGTGCCGCCCATCGAAATGGCGCGATGCACCATTCTCTCGTTGATTTCCTCGGCCTTGTCGAGTTGCGCCTGGTCGGTGTGATCAACCAAAAACTGGACATGGAAATTGCCGTCGCCGACATGGCCCACGATGGGGGCGATCATGTTGCTGTCGTCAATTTCCTTGCGGGTCTCGAGAATGCATTCGGCAAGTCTTGAGATCGGTACACAGACATCGGTCACAACAGCACGCCGGCCCGGCGCCAGCGACAGTCCCGCATAGTAGCAATCGTGCCGCGCCTGCCACAGCGCGTTTCTGTCTTCAGGCCGGCTTGCCCATTTGAAGGCGCTGCCGCCATTCTCGTCCGTGATCTCGCCGACGATTTCCGCCTGCTCGGCGGCATACTTCTCGCTACCGTGGAACTCAAAGAACAGGGTCGGTTTTTCCTCGTATCCCTTTAGCTTCGAATAGCCGATGCAACCCTTCATCTGCAGTTCGTCCAGCAATTCGATACGGGCGACGGGAACCCCCATTTGAATGGTCTGGATAACCGTGTCGACGGCGCCAGCCAGGCTGTCGAATTGACAGACCGCAGCGGTGATCGACTCGGGGATGCCATGCAGCTTGAGCTGGATTTCGGTAATCACGCCGAGCGTGCCTTCCGATCCAATGAACAGCCGCGTCAGGTCGTAACCGGCCGCCGATTTGCGCGCCCGCCCGCCGATCCGGACAATTCGCCCGTCCGGCATGACCACCGTCATTCCCAGTACATTTTCGCGCATCGTGCCGTAGCGAACGGAGTTGGTGCCCGACGCCCGCGTCGCCGTCATGCCGCCAAGCGAGGCGTCGGCGCCGGGGTCGACCGGGAAGAGCAGCCCCTGGTCCTTGATGTAGTCGTTCAACTGCTTACGGGTAACGCCGGCCTGCACGCGGCAGTCCAGATCCTCCGCATTGACCTCGAGCACATTGTCCATACGGGTGAGATCGACACTGACGCCACCTTTCAATGCCAGCACATGACCTTCCAGCGAGGTGCCGGTGCCAAACGGAATAATCGGCACCTTGTGCTCGGCGCACAGTTTCACGATGGCCGACACTTCCTCGTTGGTTTGCGGAAAACAGACAATATCGGGCGGCACGGAGGAGAACGGCCCCTCGCCCTTGCCATGCTGCTCCAGCACCGAGGCCGACGTCGTCATCCGGTCACCCAGCAACTCGCCCAGCGCCGTTGA
>CAXMQC010000140.1:0-4911 GCA_964195285.1 Akkermansiaceae bacterium | reverse complement strand
TTCGTATTATTCCATATGGGGTCAGGTTCGTATTATTGCATTATTGCCAACATCACTATTCCATATGGGGTAAGGCTCGTATTATTGCATTATTGCCAACATCACTGGTCACCAAATATTTTTTAAACTATTGAATTAACGTCATAATATGTGAATACCTCCGATATAATACAATAATACGAGCCTGACCCCATATCTGAAGGGCTGCGGCGGGGACCCTGAGGTCGGGAAGCGGGGGGCCACATTGACCTTCCTCCAACCGCTCGATATCGTACGTCCATGGGCAAGATTTATTTCGTTATAGCTATTTCGATTGCGGCAATCATTCTATCTCCATGGCCGATAGCATTCATCTGCGCGGAAGTTCAGCATGGCGGCCGCAGTTGCATGGGCTGGATGGTGTTGGCTGTGGCCAGCCCGGTGTATCTTGTTTTCGCCAGCCCGGTCATCGCTCTGTTTGTCTGGCTTGGATTCAGGGATCGTCGGATCGATGGGGCTAACGACCGATTCCGCATTCCCAGGGATTAAGCCGGATTCAGGCAGTCAATTAATCGGCAATTCCCGCCATCGCCCGAACTTCCGCCGTACTCTTGCCCGCCTCCCGCAGGGCCTGGAGGGTCAGGCCGTCGTCGCGTTTGGCGAAGCGTTTGCCATCCGCATCGGTCAACAGCCCATGATGCCAGTATTCTGGCTTTGGCAAGCCAAGCAAAGCCTGCAGGATGCGATGAATGTGGGTGGCGTGCAGCAAATCCTCGCCGCGCGTCACCAGGGTCACGCCCTGGATCGCGTCGTCGATGGTGACCGCCAGGTGATAGCTGGTCGGCACATCCTTGCGCGCCAGCACCACATCGCCGCAGCCCGGCCCGTCCACATCGACGCGCCCGCGCTCGCCATCCATGAAGCTCAGCGGCCCGGTCCTCGCCACCGCCTGTGCCATGTCCAGGCGCAGCGCGTGGGGCTCACCCGCGGCGATCCGCACCGCGTGCCCGGCCGGCGACAGGGCGCGGCAGGTTCCGGGATAGAGCGCGCCGTCCGGGCCATGCGGCGCCTGCCCGGCGCGGTCCACCTCGCGCCGGATCTCCTTCCGAGTGCAAAAACAGGGATAGATCAGCCCGTCGCCGTCCAGTTTCCGCAGCGCCGCGCGGTAGTCGTCGAAATGATCCGACTGGCGGCGCACCGGGGCCTCCCAGTCCAGGCCAAGCCAGGTAAGATCCTCATACATACCCTCTTCGAATTCCCGCCGGCAGCGGCCTTCGTCGATATCCTCGATGCGCAGCAGGAACCGCCCACCCGCCGCCGCCCGTGCCGCGAACAGTGCGCTGTAGGCATGGCCGATATGCAGCCGCCCGGTGGGGCTGGGGGCGAAGCGGGTAACGGTCTGGTCTGGCGCCGGCATGGTTCGCGGACTATAGGCGGGCCGGCGGCCGCGGGTAAGACGCAATTCGCCGTTTTGCCCTGGAGAAACCTTCCAACGAGTACCCTGAGGACACCTCTTTTCGCCGCGGTGGCAATCGCGTAGTCTGGCGCGATGATGCCAACGGTCACGCTCAACGAGACGACGCTGGCCGAGGGGTTGCAGGCTCTCGGCCGCATGGATCCGGACATCGCCCGGGTGCTGGATGAAACCGGCCCGCCGCCATTACGCAGCCGCGAACCCGGCTTCGAGGCCTTGCTCGGCGCTATCGTTTCGCAGCAGATCTCCAAGGCCGCGGCCCGGACGGTGTGGGACAGGTTGGCATCGGCTGCCGCCCCGCTCTGCCCGGAAACGATTCTCGCGCTCGACGCGGATGCGCTGCGCGCCGCCGGGTTGGGCCGCCAGAAAGCCGATTATGTGCGCTGTCTGGCCGAAGCGGTCATCACCGGTGCTGTCGATCTCGAGGGCTTGGCCAGCCTGCCCGACCAGGCCGTTGTCGAACGGCTGATCGCCGTGCGGGGGATCGGCCGCTGGAGCGCCGAGGTTTACCTGCTGTCCGCATTGGGCCGGCCCGACGCTTTCCCGGCCGACGATCTCGCCCTGATGATCGGTGCACAGCGACTGAAGCGGCTGGACGACCGTCCGAACCGCACCGCCCTCACGGAAATCGCCGAAGCATGGCGCCCGTGGCGCGGCCCCGCCGCGCTGTTGCTGTGGCATTATTATTCGGCGACCGGGCGGTAGATCGGCAGGACCCTGTATAATGAAGAAAATCTGCCGGCCGCCCCAATATCTTGTTTTTTATTGAGGAACCGATTATCTAATAGACACTGCCTGGGGGATTTTCCCCGGCGGCAACCGCAGAAGACAAGAGGATGGACCCAGACCCACATAACTGCCCGGCCCTGGTGCTGAACGCCGATTTCCGGCCGCTCAGTTATTTCCCCTTGTCCCTGTTGCCCTGGCAGGAAGCGGTCAAAGCTGTCTTTCTCGAACGCGTCAACATCGTAATGGAATACGATACGCTGGTGCATTCGCCGTCGATGGAGATGTGCCTGCCCAGCGTGATCGCACTGAAGGAATATGTGCCGACCAAGCGCACCGCCGCCTTCACGCGGTTCAACGTGTTCCTGCGCGATCGTTTTACCTGTCAATATTGCCGCCAACCCTCGCTCGCACACGAGCTGACCTTCGACCATGTGTTGCCGCGCTCGCGCGGTGGCCGCACCAACTGGGAGAATGTCGTTGCCGCCTGCAGCCCCTGTAACCTGCGCAAGGGAAACCGCCAGCTAAAGCAATCCGGTATGGTCTTGCGGTACCCGCCCTATCGGCCCACGACCTGGGAATTGCAGGAGCATGGCCGCGGCTTTCCGCCGAATTTCCTGCACGAATCCTGGGGCGATTTCCTGTATTGGGATACCGAACTCGAGACCGGGTGATCCTGCAATCAGCTTATTCGCGCAACTTCATGCTGAGGAGCGGCCAAGCCACGTCTCGAAGAATGAGGTTGCGCGGCGGTTGCTTCAGACCCGCTCCGACAGCCAGATAGCGAGCCGCGAGCCGCCCTTTATGGCGGCCGACAGCACCGGGTAGCCGGCGGCCTGTTCGGCGCCGCGGGCCAGCGCCGTGTCGCGATGCGCCAACTCGTCCTCGCGGAATTTCTCGACCACCGATTTAAGCTCGGCTTCCTCGGGCAGGCCCTCCAGCACGCGGGCCTGGCCGGCATAGTGTTCGTCGATCGTCTCCTCGATGGCGACGGTGCAGGCCATGGCGGCCTTCTCGCCCATCAGCGCGGTCGCCGCGCCCAGGGCGAATCCCGCCACATGCCATAGCGGGGTCAGCGCGGTGGGCCGGACCCGGCGCGCGACGATCATCTTCTCGAAGGCTTCGAGATGCTCCTGTTCCTGCTCCAGCATTTGGCGCAGTTCCGGCGCCGCCGGATGGCGGTCGCCCAGCACCGCGATCTGGCCCGCATAGATGCGCGCCGCGCCATATTCGCCGGCATGGTCGACCCGCACGATGCGATCGATCAGCGCCTTGCCCTCCGGATCGCCGGGAAGCCAGCGCGGACCCCTGCCATGGTTCTTTCGCGTCATCGGTTGACCCGCCTGCCGATCAGGGCGGCCAGCGCCATGGCGAAACAGGCCAGCGCGTTATAACCGGCCATCGATATGCCGAGCATTTCCCACTGGATTTCGTCGCAGCGCGGCGGCGCGGCGGTTTCCATCAACGCCTTCAACTCTTCCAGATTGGCTGGCATATCGGTGGCGCTGCAGGTTGCCGGCGGCTGGAATATTTCCTGCTCGACGCCGACGTGATAACCGCCCAACCCGGCGCCCGCCAGCATCACCAATGCCGCGGCCAGCAGGATCATGCCCCGCGCCGGACCCGAAAACTGCATCAAGATGGTCACCAGCATCAGGCCGCCGGTGATGAACCAGGGAATGCGCTCATAGAGGCACAGGATACAGGGCCGCAGGCCGCCGATATATTGTGCGCTGTAGGCCGCCGACAGGATCGCCACGGTTACCAGCAGGATGAAGCCGGGAATGGTGTTGGGAGAGGTCCGCATGCAATGTCATTCCTGAAATCTAAAATAAATATTTCAAGGCGATAAATCCGCCGAACAATAACACGAAGGCGACCAGCGTGACCAACTCAAGCTTGGTCTCGATGAAGGCGCGCACCGGGGGGCCGGCCCAGTACAGCAAGGCGGCCTCCAGGAAAAACCGCAACCCCCGGCTGGCCAGCGACGCCAGCCCGAAGACGACGGGGTTCAGCACGGCGACCCCGCTGGCGATGGTGATGACCTTGTAGGGCAGCGGCGTCAACCCGAAGCCGAACACGATCCAGGCACCGTATTCCAAATAGGCCCCCTGGAATTTTGCGAATGCGTCCTGCAGGCCATAGAAATCGATAATCGGCTGGCCGACCGTCTCGAACAGGAAATAGCCGATGGCGAATCCAAGGAATCCGCCACCGACCGATGCCGCGGTGCAGACGCCGGCAATCAGCCATGCCTTGGCGCGATCCGCCAGCACCATGGGAATCAGCATGATGTCGGGCGGGATCGGGAAGAACGAACTCTCGATGAAGGATATCCCGGCCAGCCAGTGCAAAGCCCGGCGATCGGCCGCCTTGGCCATGGTCCAGTCATAGAGCGGTCGCAGCGGTGATTTCATTAGGCTCTCGGATCGTTGGTGGTGTGAATCGGACGGATGGCATCCATGGAATCGGCGGGCGCGAGCATAGAGCCTTTCAAGGCTATTTGGAATCGCTCTGACGCGGCGATTTCGGTCCGGGGACAGGAGCGGCCCGAAATGCGTAGTGGGGCTACGGTCGAGGGCCGCGACGCAGCCCCGGTCCGAAAGCGCCGTGTCCCAACGGGTTGCCCTCCGGCGGCCAGCCGCTGCGTTATCCCGCTTACCCGATGCGCAAGCATCGCGGCTCACGCGGGATGCCTGACGTTCTGGCCGCCGGAGGGCAACAGAGCGGTT
>CAXMQC010000139.1:0-2664 GCA_964195285.1 Akkermansiaceae bacterium | reverse complement strand
GGTCATGCAGCCCCCATTCAAGAACCTGAATGCCGTTGAGGTCGGTGTTCAGCGCGCTTTGCACTTGGTCGACCACGCAGACTCGGCGACCATTTTCGCTCGCCACGCTCCAATAGTTGTTTGTCTCGTCGATCTCATCATGTTCGATGGGACGCCATCCGGCCTCGCCTGAGTGAATCTGAAAGGGGTGGTAGAACAACCCGTCCTTGCCGCTTGAAACGCCACTGCAGATTTCCGGCCAGATGGCGCCGGGAAGCGTTTCCATGGGGTTGCCCAATCCAAGTCGCGCGCCTTCGCGACCGAGCCGCGCGATATTGGGCAAAAGCCCGTCATCCGCCCATTTTTCGATGAGCGTCGATTCCGCGGCGTCGAGGCCGATGACGAGGACACGGGCGGGCATGGCTTGAGATACGCCGTAGTGGGTTATTGGCAATCAACTGGAGCGAATAATGGCTTTACCGTAACAGATGATGAATTACCAAGTCCAGCGTACCGGGGCACCAGGCCATTTAGGGAGACGGTCCATCGGCAACAAATCGTCATTGCGCATTCACCGATCCGGGTCGTCGTCTTCCTGGGGACGGTTCGGCTGTTCCTCGGGCGTGTCGCCGGATTCGCCGTCGGGCGACTCAAGGCCATCGTCACCGGCCCTGCTCTCTTCCGCCTTTTTCCGTTTGGCCTCAAGCCGCATGGCCTTCTTGGAGGCCTTCGCCCGCTGACGCTCCATACGTTCAAATTGATAGTTGGGTTTGCGCGCCATATTAAATATTTCCCTCTGCCGGGTAGTCGTTAAGGGTCGCCAACGGCAGACCACGGGATAAATTTCTGTTCCGTCGACGACGGTAGGGGGTTATGTTTTCCACGAACCTGGAGTTTATCCGGAAAATGCCGATTTAGAAAGGCGAAGATAACATGACCAAAGCCAAGGCCCGCCAACGGGCAAAGGCGAAAGCGGGACAAAAGGCCAAAAAGCGGGAAACCGCCGCCGGCCAACCCGCCGAAAAAATCCGACCAGGTCAGTTCGATCCGGGACCAGGTTCGATTACAGGACCAGCGACGAATGCCAACATCAGGAACAATGCCGGTGCGAGACGGGGGTCCGCGCGGTCCAGATAGGTCATTTCATTAATTATTCCCGGCGATGTCAGTTCTATCGCCGAGCGCCCGGCAAAATAATTCACTCCGCCAGGCCGATAGATCGGGATGGATTGGCGAATAGCGGCTCCAACGCCGGCCAGCGGTCCAAACAATGGCGGGTCGCTTCAAATGCATCGGGCCGAAGACGGCCATTCTCCCATAGCCTCTTGCCATCGACCGAAACCGTGTGATCGACCACCACCCAACAAATCTCGCCGGGTGCGTAATTTCCACAGGTATGAAAATGAAGCACGCGCGGGTTGGTGAAAACCGAGTTCGACCAGCGGTCGGGATCCTCGGCCGCGTTTCTGGTGTAGGCGCAGCCGGGATGAATGCCGGCATGGAAGGAGTGAACGATATCGCCATCGATGGCGAATTTGTCCGCCACCATTTTGTGGTGTTCGCGGATCCGTGAAACATCCGGCTGATCGCCTGTCAGGCCGACAATCCGGCCACGGGAGATCTCGGCAGATACCGTGCCGTCGATTGCCACCGAGGCCGGCTGGTATACCTTCGAGCCGGTGGGGGTCAGGTAGCGCGCCAGGGCGATTCGCCCCGACAGGTCCGAGGCATCCAGGGGCTGGGGGACGCCAAGCGGGAAGCGGCGGACCGACACGTCGCCAGGGGTTTCCCTGTCGCTATTGGATACGCCACCGGAAAGGTCCGTGCCCAGTGGACAGCCAATCCGGATTGTCGCCGCGTCCAGCAGGATATCGTCGATCGCCTTCTTCAAATCCACGAATGCGCGATGGTTGGCCCGCCCGTAAGCCGAGGCAAGCATGCCGGCATCGCGGGCGTAACACATGACGCTTTTCTTGCCTGGGACCGGCTCGGCAAAGCGGTCCTGATCGCCGATGCGGGTCATGAATATCGTGCAGTCATGCGCGGCGACGGCATCCGTGACATCCCTGTCCCTGGCATTTTCCGGCGCCCCGACAGCCAACAGAGTTGGCGAAATCCCCATTTTCCGAGCTTCCGCCGCGACCGCCGCGGCCGTGTCATAATCGTACCAGCCGAGCGCCGGGTCCTCGCAAATGATCAACAGGCTTTCGTCCGGCTTCAGGTCGGCGCAGTTCACCAGCAGGTTCCGCGCGCCCGCCTCTAGATTTCCTGTTCCAGCCATCATTGCCGCCCGTAATTCTCAGGATTCGCGATAGGAGAACGCCTTACCGAACCGCCAAACCAGGTAATCACCGCAGGTGATCGGATCCTCCTTGGCCACATGACCGGCGCCAAATACCTCGCGCGCGTCGATCAGGGTGTCGGGGTCCGGATCGAACGCGAGGACGAGCGACAGGCGTTCCCGCCCGGAGCTGTTGACGACACGGTGCGGGGTCGATTTGTAGGCGCCATCGGTCCAGCGCGCGAGGAGATCGCCCACATTCACGATAAGGGCGCCATCGATGGGCGGCGCGTGTATCCAGTCGCCGTTGATATCCTCGACCTGCAATCCACGGACGGAGTCCTGGCACAAAACCGTCAGCACACCGAAATCGGTATGCGGTCCGACGCCGAAGTAGTGGGCCA
>CAXMQC010000138.1:0-1848 GCA_964195285.1 Akkermansiaceae bacterium | reverse complement strand
AACCCGGCCCAGGCCATCGGTGAGATCAAGAAGCTCATGGTGCAGCGGCAGTAATTAGCGTAACCGACGTTTCAGACGATCCCATCCACTTCGGCGTCCGTCGGAAAACGCCTGGTCTCCAGTTTTGAGAATTTGGTGTCGCCGTCGACGATGATTTCGAACGCGCCGATCGAGCCGGTGACCAACGCCACATCATCTTCGGCTACGGCGCCGGTGGCGACCAGCTGTTCCCTCGCACGGAGGGCTAGGGGTTTGTAGTTTCAGCGCGCGCAATATTCGATGCGAATGTTCATGTGCTGCCTCCCGTCCTGATGGGCTCACTCCCGGGTCAATAAGACCCCTTTAAACTGGTATCACATGACGATCGAGACGAATCTTCGTGAGTTATCCCCAGATAAGCCCGTTACCCTTGCTCTGAGCGGTGAAAACAGGTAGGTACCCGGCCATTCATGGTGGCGTTATACCTAACATGGTGCCGGTACACGCAGACTGAATTTCATGGCGAACAATCAATCCTTAAGGAGCATTCATGGCACGTAACAAGATCGCCCTTGTCGGCGCCGGTAATATTGGTGGAACGCTTGCCCATCTCGCCGGATTGAAGGAACTTGGCGATATTGTTCTGTTCGATATCGTTAAGGGCATACCGGAGGGTAAGGCACTCGATCTTGTCGAATCTTCGCCGGTAGAGTCCTTCGATGCCAGTATCAAAGGCGCGTCGAGCTATGGCGCCATCAGAAATTCCGACGTGGTCATCGTGACCGCCGGCATCGCGCGCAAGCCCGGCATGAGCCGCGACGATCTTATCGGCATCAATACCAGCGTGATGAAATCGGTTGGCGAGGGCATCAAGAAAAACTGCCCCAAGGCCTTCGTCATCTGTATCACCAACCCGCTGGACGCCATGGTCTGGGCTTTGCGCGAGGCGTCGGGTCTGCCGGCCAACCGCGTCGTCGGCATGGCGGGTATTCTGGATTCAGCCCGCTTCCGCTATTTCCTGGCCGAGGAATTTAAAGTGTCGGTCCAGGATGTTACCGCGTTCGTGCTCGGCGGCCATGGCGACACCATGGTGCCGCTGCCGCGCTACTCCACGGTTGCCGGTATTCCGCTGCCCGATCTCATCAAGATGGGCTGGACGACGCAGAAAAAGCTCAATGACATTGTTCGGCGCACAAGAGACGGCGGCGCGGAAATCGTCAGCCTGCTCAAGACAGGTTCCGCCTTTTACGCGCCGGCTTCTTCGGCGATCCAGATGGCCGAGGCCTATCTCAAGGATCAGAAACGGGTGCTGCCGTGCTGCGCGATGCTCAACGGCCAGTACGGTGTCAAAGGCCTCTATGTGGGCGTCCCGGTCGTGATCGGCGCCAAAGGCATCGAGCGAATCATTGAAATCAAGCTCAATGCGTCCGAGAAAAAGGAGTTCAAGGCCTCGGTTGCGTCCGTGCGGACGCTGGTCAATGTTGTCAAGAAAATGCAGGCCAAGGCCAAGAAGAAGTAAGCGTTCGGAAACAGAGATAAACCGCCTTAGATCAACCTCAAAAATAAGTCGCCGATGAACATACATGAATATCAGGCCAAGGAACTTCTGCGGAAGTTCGGTGTTGCGGTGCCCAAGGGCGGTGTCGCCTATACTGCCGACGAAGCGGGCAAGGTCGCCGATGAGCTAGGCGGGCCGGTCTGGGTCGTCAAGGCACAGATCCATGCCGGCGGGCGCGGCAAAGGCGGCGGTGTCAAAGTCTGCAAATCCATCGATGACGTAAAATCGCTGGCGGGCGAGATGATCGGCATGAATTTGGTGACCCACCAGACCGGGCCGGGCGGCAAAGAAGTCAGTCGGGTCTATGTGGA
>CAXMQC010000137.1:0-1902 GCA_964195285.1 Akkermansiaceae bacterium | reverse complement strand
GCCCACAATCTGGTTGGCGGCGCCCTTGTAGGACTGAATGATATTGAAGGCGCCCGCCGTAGTTTTCGGGCAGCATTCGAGGCCGCTCCGAAATATGTTCTGGCGATCTCCAATTTAGCGAAACTTGAATTTCGCCTCGGGAAATTGTCAGTTGCCGAACGCCTCTACACCTACATGGTTGAACAGGACAATCACAACGGTTCGGCGATGATGGCGCTGGCGGAAATCGATCTACTGCGCGACGATCTGGATAGCGCGGTGAGCTGGCTCGAGAAGGCCCGCAATAATTCCCGTTCGCCGCGCCTTGCGGCGCTAAATCTGGTGGATCTTTATATTTACGCGAACAAATCAGACCAGGCCTTGTCCGTTGCCCGCGAACTTACCAATCAGGATCCGGCGAACTTAACCTATCTCACCGCGCTCGGCCGTTCTCGCCTGGCCGCGAAACGGGTGGCGTTGGCGGCAATCACGTTTCAAGAAATTGCTGTTCGGGCCGCCGAGATGGGGTCGACAGATTGGCTGATTCGAAACGTGGTATGGCAGATGCAGGCGCTCGACGAGCGGGGAGCGCGTGAGTCGTTGCAAAAAGCGCTGAACATGGACGACAAAAATTTGTCCGCCCATCTGGCGTTTTTTAAATTGGAAATGGCCGCGGACAAGATTGAGGCAGCGCTTGCGCGCGCCGCCACGATCTTGGCTCTCGACAAGCGGTCGCCCTTGGGCCACATGGTGCGGGGCGATGCCTATATGCGCATGGGCAAGTTTGATTCCGCGCTGGTTGCCTATGATACCGCGCTAAAGAAAAGTCAGACTTTTCCTCAAGCCGCCCGGGTCTATCGAGCCCGGCGCGCCGCCGGACAGGGAGCGCTGGATTTTGCCATAAAATGGTCCGGCCAACGGCCCAACGACAGTACCGCGCAGCGCTTGTTGGCGCTGGCTTATGGGGATGTCGGCCGCGATAAGGAGGCTGTCGCGGTTTATGAAGGCCTGTTGAAGGCGTCGCCAAAGGATGCGCTGCTGCTCACCAGCATGGCGCTTCAGTACCAAAAGCATGACGAGTCCCGCGCCCTCGAAATTGCGGAGGACGCTTTTGAAGCCGCCCCGGCGGAGCCGGCAGTGATGGACACCTATGGCTGGATCCTGGTTCAGCAGGGCAGCTTGGATGAAGGTCTGACGCTGCTTCGTAAAGCGAAACTGCGGGCGCCCGAAGCACCGGAAATCCGTTTCCATATAGCCTTCGCGCTGAACAAGCTGGGTAGACATGAAGATGCGCGGCAGGAACTTAGCACCGCGCTGAAAACCGGTCAGTTCTTCGACGGAGCCGGCGAAGCCCGCCAGCTGTTGGGCGAACTCGCCGCGATCCAGCAATAACACCAAGAGTCACTATCGACGATCCTTGGTGTTTCCCGACTGCAATTCCGATCACAACGGAACATGCTCCAGTTCCGTCTGAACAGAAAATACTCTAATCTGAACATATTCTGTTAGTCGGATAAAAGGCGGTCGAGCCATGCAGTATCAACCGATCGTGCCGCGGGCGCGGCTTGGGTTCATCATTCCCTCATCCAATCGTATGGTCGAACCACAAATACAGCGAATTGTACCGGACGGGGTGGTGGGCCATTTCACCCGCATCGGTATGACCAACCGTCATCGCGCGCCGCTCGACCAATTGATGCCTCGTATCCTGGACGCATCAGAGCTGCTGGGCGATTCGAAATGTGACGTCACAATCCTGCAATGCACCGGGACGTCCATGTCGGGCGGTGTCGATGGGGAGCGGAAAGTTATCGAGGCTATGGCGGCGGCGACCGGCCGGCCGGCGCTCTCGGCCGCATCGTCGCTGACCGCTGCATTTCGAACGCTCGGCGCACAGCGGCTGGTCTTCGTGTCGGAAACCGC